>CAMOYA010000019.1 GCA_946629635.1 uncultured Clostridia bacterium | reverse complement strand
TGAATGCCCGCAGGCTTTCCGAGGACGAAATGATTGCGACCGGCCGGGCGTTCATCGTCAGCAACTGGCACCTGAACGCAGAACAGACGGACCGGCTGGAGCTGTATACCAATTCCCTGCCCCAATACCCGGAGCTGATCGGGATCAGCCCGGACGAAGCGGAGGGCAGCAGCAACGAATGGTATGAAACGGTGAACGGAAAGCCCTGCTTCAAGGTGGAATACCTGCTGTACCAGCCCCTGACCGCTGCGCAGGAAGCCAGCGGCGAAGAAAGGGATTACCAGGAAGGCGACGGATACTACATCGTCTATGTGAATGTGGAAACCGGTGAGATCGAGGAATTCGAATACAATTCCGCCCTCGGCGGCATCGGCTGAGCATCCGGCTGACAGCCCATGACTCCGCCTGTCCGGGAGTCATGCGAAGAAAAAAGAGCCATTCCGCCGTCAGAACGGAATGGCTCCTTTCACGCAGCGGGGACGGTCCCTGGGCCGTCCCCCGTTTGATGGAATCGCTGATCATCCGGGAACAGATCCGGCGGGTCAGTCGGAACCGTCCCCATCCCGCAATCCGGCAACCGTTTCGCCTTCCAGCAGCTCCACCGGATAGATGGTGGGCTTCCGGTAGGCTGTATCCGGATGTTCAATCAGATCAATCAGTCGTTCCGCGGCCACCCTTCCCATTTTGTCGCAGTTCTGACGGATTGTCGTCAGCCGCGGCACCAGTGCCTGGGTCAGGGGGATTCCGTCGTAGCCCGCGAAGGAAATATCCTGCGGAATCCGGAAGCCGCAGTCCCGCGCCGCTTCCTGCGCCCCGATATAGGACATGTCATCCGGCAGCAGGATAAAGGTCGGCGGTTCCGGCAGGCGCAGCAGCTCTGCGACCCGGTTCCGGGTGCCTCCGATATCGTGATATTTTCCCTCCCGGATGTATTCCTCCGGCACCGGCAGGTGATGAAACTCCATGGTGTTCCTGAACTGGCTGATCCGGGTGCGCGTCACCAGGGAATTGTTATGCCCGTGGACAAAGGCGATCCTCCGGTGCCCCCTGGAGATCGCGTATTCCACCAGCCGGCGGATACCGGTTTCGTTATCCGAAAGCACCGCGGGCGTTCCCTTGAAGAGATGATCCACCGTCACGCACGGCAGCCCGCTGGCCATCAGTTCACTGATCCGCGGGTGGCCGAAGTCCGTGCATACCAGGCAGATGCCGTCTGTTCCGCTTCGCCGGGCATGGTCCGCCAGGGATTCCTCTGTTCCCTCCAGGGGATGGTGAATCAGGGTGACATCATAGTTCCTGGCTTTCGCCTCTTTGATGAAAGCGTTGAGAATCAGGACAAAGAACGGATGCTCCAGTCCCCGGTCGCTATCTTCCTGATACAGAATTCCAAGGTTCCGCCGGAGCATTTCTCCCCCGCCGGGCTGCGCATTTCTGTCAGTCATGCGTTTCACGTCCTTTCCCGATCAGTTCAGCCAGTACGCTGTACAGCCTGTCCGGTTCAACAGGCTTGGCCAGGTGCGCGTTCATCCCTGCCTTCAGGGAGCTTTCCACATCTTCATCAAACACATTCGCGGTCATCGCGATAATGGGAATCGTCCGGGCGTCCTCCCTGTCCAGCTTCCGGATTGCGCCGGTCGCGGTCAGTCCGTCCATCACCGGCATCCGGACATCCATCAGGATGGCATCGTAATATCCCTTTTCTTTTTCAGAGAACATCCGGACTGCCACTTCCCCGTTCTCCGCGTGCTCGGCTTCGATTCCCTCCAATTCCAGCAGGTCCGCCAGGATTTCGGCATTCTGCTCCACATCCTCGGCCATCAGGACCCTGCAGCCGGCCAGGAGGTTTTCCGCCGCTGCCCGCGCTTCCGGCACGGCGACGGGGAGTACCCTGTCCGACCCTCCGAGCGGAACGGTGACCGTGAACACGGAGCCGACACCCTTTTCGCTTTCCACCCGGATCGTGCCGTTCATCATATTCACCAGGTTCTGGGTAATGGCCATGCCCAGCCCGCTGCCGCCGTAGCGGTTCACCGCACCGGCATTTTCCTGGGAAAAGGCTTCAAACAGCTTCGGAATGAACTCCGGATCCATTCCGATGCCGGTATCCTGCACCCGGAAGACCATCCGGCAGACCCCGCCGTCTTCCTCAGCCGCCTCCACCGACAGGGTCACCCGGCCGGGCACCTCCGTAAACTTGACCGCATTCCCGAGGATGTTGATCAGCACCTGCTTGAGCTTCATATCGTCCCCGATATAGAAATCCCGCACAGGCCCTGTCACGCTGCACTCGTACTGCAGGCCCTTGTCGGTGCACTGGCCGCTGATGATGATATTGATCTGTTCGAGGAATTCGCGGAAGGAGAATTCCTCCTTCTTCAGCACCATCCGGCCGGATTCGATCCGGCTCATATCAAGGATATCATTGATCAGGCCGAGCAGGTGCCTCGCGCTCGAGCCGATTTTTTCGAGCTGGTCCCGGGTCTGGGGCTGGAGATCCGGATTCCGGAGCGCGATATTGTCCAGCCCGATGATCGCGTTCATCGGGGTTCGGATTTCATGGCTCATATTGGACAGAAAACTGGTTTTGGCCCTGCTGGCATCCTCCGCCAGCGCCTTTTCAATCTCCGTTTTCCTTTCCCGCTTCTGGACATGGGAATAGATGTCAAACAGGATCACCAGGGCGACGATGATCAGCAGCACCTGGACGGTCATGCTGACGCTGAGCGTGGAATCAATCCCGGTCAGCGCGCTCCGCACTTGATCCTGCGGGGAACCTGTATCCCCGGAACCGGCGTCCTCCCCCGGGGCTTTCATCTCCTGCCGGATCGCCGCTTCGGATTTTTCGATGGCGGCATCGGTGGTCTGGCGCATCCAGACAGAGGACGTGAAAATAATCAGTCCCAGCAGCACGATCCAGGCCACGGTGGACCGCCCCAGGCGGCTGGCGGAATCCTTTTTCAGGATCAGACGGAAGGCGACGAAGCCGAGGATTCCCCAGGCCGCCAGGATCAGGTAGGACTCCGTGGCGAGGGTTTTCACGGCAACGATATTCGGAACCAGGAATTCCAGCGCGAACAGCAGGGAGACCACCATTCCCAGCGCTCCCGTTGCCCTGAACAGCCGGTTTTTCTGCTTTCGGGCTTCCTTCCACGCTGAAGCGGAAGCAAAAGCATAGGCAATCGTTGCGCCGACCGTCGTCACATCCACAATCCAGCTGATGGCAGTGCGGCCGAAAAAGGGCAGCAGGACCGAAACCAGCAGGATGCAGAGGATCGCCCTGCGCGGCGCCTGACGACTGTCCGTTTCCGCCATTTTTTCCGGAAGGAGCCCGTCCTCCGCCATGGAAACCAGCAGCCGGCTCAGCGCGATAAAGTGACCGATCAGGCCGGTGAAGATTCCGCACAGCGCCGCCACGCCCAGGACGGCACTTCCCGCCGGCCCGATCGCACTGAACGCCCCGAAAAAGGCCGGCTGGGAGGCCAGACCCTCCTGATTTGCCAGGTTTTCCGTATAATCCACCCAGGTCCGGCAGCCCTCCGGCAAAGCCGTGACCGAAAGCAGGTTCAGCAGGATATAGGCCGCGCCGGCGGCAAGGAGCGCGCCGGCCATGATGCGGAAGCCGTGCCGAAGGCCGAACTTTGCCTCCCCGGCGGAATGGCAGATGGACTCAAAGCCCACATAAGCCCAGGGAGCCAGGGCGAACACGGTGAACGTTCCGCCCAGCGCGCCCTGCTTTTCCGAGAAGGCGGGCCTGAAGGGTTCCGCCACCCCCGGGCGGAAAGCGGCGGGGATGAAGCAGATGACGATGCCCGCAAACAGCAGCACGGCCATCAGGATCTGCGCCCTTTCCGCCGCCCTTCGCCGCAGGCAGACCAGCGCGCCCAGGACCAGCGAACCGACGGACAGCATCAGCTCGCCCATATACACATGATACCCGGCGATTTCATAATGGAAGCCGAACTGGAAAGCGTTTCCCAGCAGTGTCCGGGCAATCAGCGGAAGGGCGGTGGCATTCGCCCAGATGATGGCGACGTAAGTCAGGATCAGGAACCACGCGCTCAGGAAACCGTGATCGTATCCGAAGCTCTTCTTCGTGTAGGTATAGGTTCCGCCCGCATCCGGAAAACGGATCATCAGATAGTGATAATTCGCCGCGATGACCAGCATCACGACAGCGCCGAGTCCCAGACCGACCGCCGAACCCACCGGACCTGCCAGCGGCAGGAAGGTGTTTCCCGGCATGACAAAGGAGCCCCATCCCACGCTGCAGCCGAAGGCCAGCGCCCATGCGCCGGCAATGGTCAGGTATGGAGCGGCTTTGCCCGACCCGGGCTTCTTCTCCTGACTGTTCATATTTCCGTACCCTCTTTCAGCTGATTCTCCGCTTACGGGGTTTCGGCTTCATATTTTCGGATCGCTTCCGTTGTTTTTTGATACAGCGCGGCAATCTCCGCCAGGCAGGCCGCCACTTCGGCATCCGTCTTTTTCCGGACGCTGCCCGGGCGGAATTCCTCGGTGATTTCCGAAGCGGCTGCGGCCAGCCGGGTCAGGCCGAGGTTTCCGCAGTTGCCTTTGACCGCGTGCGCCGTATCAAAAAGCTTTTCCGGGTCCATGGCCTCCCCGGCGGCCAGCAGGGAATCGATCAGCCCGTTCGGAATCAGTTTGCGGATGTGCTTGTCCACCAGCTTTTCCACCCGGAGTATCCGGAGGGCCTGTTCATAGTTTTCACCCATACTGCTGTACAGCTCCTGCAGTGTCATTCTTTCTTCATCCTTTCAATTCCAGCTTCTTTCTGAATCAGCTGTTCAAACTCATGCGGGGGAACCGGCTTTGAAAAATAGTATCCCTGGACGAGGTCGCATCCGCTGTCCTGCAGGATTTTCAGCTGATCCACGGTTTCAACGCCCTCTGCCACCACCTTGACCCGGAGATACCGGGCAATGTCGAGCATCAGCGACACCAGCCGCCGGTCCGTCTCACTGACCGCGATGTTGCGGATAAATTTCATGTCCAGCTTCAGCACATCGATGGGCATATCGGAAAGCATGTTCAGGGAGGAGTATCCGGATCCGAAGTCATCCATCTCTATTTCAAACCCCGTCTCCCGGAGCCTCCGGATGACATCCAGCACGATCTTCGCGTTGTCGGTACAGGCGGACTCCGTCACCTCCAGCTTGATATCACGGTATGCCAGCCCGTTATCCCGGACCAGCCGGACAAGCCGGTCCACCAGGTGCGGATCGAACACGTCGCTGCGGGACAGATTGACGGAGACCGGCACGGAAAACCCGAATTGATCGCGCCAGGCGGCCACCTGGCGGGCGGCCTCGGTCCATACGAAGCTGTCAATCAGTCCGATCAGTCCGTTTCCCTCAAAAAGCGGCACAAAGACGCCGGGAGAAATCAGGCCCTGCTCGGGATGCTTCCACCGGACCAGCGCCTCCGCGCTGGACAGCCGTGGGGGCGTGCACCGGATATCGTACTTCGGCTGGTAGAAGACCATAAACTGCTTTTCATCCAGGGCCCTGTTCAGGTCGTTGAGCAGGCGCTGGTTCAGCAGCTCCCGGCGCAGCATCTCCCCGTCGAAGATCCTGAGGGGCTGCTGGTAGTTTCCCCGGACCATGCTGTTCGCCGACCTGGCCCGGTCCGCCATTGTCACCGGGTCGGTATTTTCCGCCCAGGGGCACACGCCCATCCGCAGATGGATATTGACGTCCGGGAAAAGCGTGTCCAGCTTCTGCTGGAAGCGCTTCAGCATCGCGCGATAATCCTCCTGCTTCCTGCAGAAGATGCCGAACCGGTCCGCATCGATCCGACCCGCAATGCTTTCCGTATCCGAAAGGAAGGACAGGATTTCGGCCCCGATGGTCTTCAGCACCTTGTCTCCGAACTCGCGGCCGTGCAGCGCGTTGATCGAGTGGAACTGTTCGATATTCAGTGCCACGGCATCCAGCCTGACCTCCGGATGATACCGGAAGAGGCGGTTGACATATTCGACAAAGAAATTCCGGCTGTACAGGCCTGTAAGCTCGTCCCGCTCCGCGGCGGAGATCAGCTTCCGTCCCTCACTCATTTCAATGATCCGCCCCACCCGGGCCAGGATCACCTCAATCTCATCAAAAGGCTTGGTAATAAAGTCCGCGGCGCCGGCCTGAAGTGCCCGCAGCTCCGCCTCCCGCTCCGCGGTCAGCACGATGACGGGGATCTTCCGCAGCTCCTCGTCCTCCCGGACCCGCTGCAGCACCTCGAAGCCGTTCATCACGGGCATCATCAGGTCCAGCATGATCACGGAAAGATCTTCCCTGTGCGCTTTCATCATTTCCAGCGCTTCCTGCCCGTTCTCCGCAAACAGGATTTCATACCGATCCTCCAGGATCGCCTCCAGCGCGTCCCGGTTGATTTCCTGGTCATCCACCACGAGCACCGTCTTCGCCCGCTCAATCTGTCCGGACCGGATCATGCCCGCTCCACCCCCTCTTCCCGGCTGCCCTGCGCCGTCGGGCGGATATGCTCCTTCAGCGTATTGTAAAGCAGTTCCGCATCCGCGGGTTTGGCCAGATGCGCGTTCATGCCGGCGCTGAGCGATGCCCTGACGTCGGACTCGAAGGAATTGGCGGTCAGCGCGATGATCGGCACAGTCCGGGCATCCTTCCTTTCCAGCGCCCGGATCCGCCTTGTGGCCTCAAGCCCGTCCATCACCGGCATCCGCAGATCCATCAGGATGGCATCATAATAGTTTTCAGCGGCCTTTTCCATCATTTCCACCGCAACCTGCCCGTTTTCGGCCCGTTCGGTCTCCACTCCCTCCAGCTCCAGCAGGTCTGCCACGATCTCCGCGTTCTCCGGAAGGTCTTCCACAATCAGGACGCGCTTTCCTTCCAGTGTGGCCGTTTCCGTTTCCTCCCGGAGGGACTGGCTGGTTTCACGGACGCACCGCATGGGGATTTCCAGGGTGAAGACGGTCCCGACATTTTTCTGGCTCTGGACCCGGATGGTTCCGCCCATCAGCTCAACCATCTTCCGGGTGACGGCCAGGCTCAGGCCGCTTCCCCCGAAGCGGGTGGTGGATCCGTTTTCCTCCTGGGAAAACGCATCAAAGACCCGGGGCAGGAACTCCGGATCCATACCGATGCCCGTATCCGAAACGGTAAACCGGCAGTTCCGGATTCCTTCGGCGCCGGATTCCACCTCCGCCGCGAAGCGTACCGTTCCGGGAGAATCCGTATATTTCACCGCGTTGCTCAGGACGCTCAGGAGCGATTCCTTCAGCTGCGTTACATCGCCGAAAAACAGATAATCCCTCGTCTTCGGAAGCATCGGCTCATAGTGCAGCCCTTTTGCGGTGCACAGCGTCGCGATAATCGCATCGACCTGGTCCAGTGCGTCATTGAGCGAAAACTCCTCGTTTTTCAACGCGGCCTGGCCGTTTTCCAGCTCGTTCATCTCCAGCATGTTCCGGATCAGCCCCAGGAGGTGCCGGGCGCTCAGGTCGATTTTTTTCAGCTGATCCCTGGTTTCCGGGAGAAGATCCGGATTTTTGAGGGCCAGGGCATCCAGGCCGAGGATCACGTTCATCGGCGTTTTCAGTTCATGGCTCATGGTTGCCAGGAACCGGGTCTTCATCCGGCTGCTTTCCTCTTTGGCGGACAGCTCCGCCTCCATCTTCTCTCCCTCAATAATCCGCTGGGTAATCCTGTTCAGCAGCTGGTAGATGATGAAGACGAAAACGCTGCCTCCGAACAGGATGCCCGCGACGATCAGGTCCGGCTTCCCGATGATGCCGACAAGCAGGTAGCCTGCCAGGAACAGAATCAGCAGAACGATCGGCACCTGCAGCAGCCAGCCATCGCGCTTCCAGATTTTCTGCCCCTGCAAAAAGCGGGAATAGCGGATAAAGCAGATGATATTCCATACCATCAGCGCAGCTCCGCAGTATACCATGCCATCAATCAGCCATTCTTCCATTTTTCAGTTCCTCCGACCGAAAGACCATCCGAATGATTCCGGTCTGTACTTTACCGCAGCTATTGAATTTCCCAGCTTCCCTCATTTTACCATAATTTCAGATTCTTTCAATCCTTTGTTCTTCCGGTCTGCCGCCCGCGGCGCTTCAGCGGGGAACCGTCCCCATGGCGCACATGAAAAAGAGCCATTTCGTCATCAGAACGGAATGGCTCTTTTCAAAGGGAGGGCGGTCCTTTGGAGGACCATCCCCGTGTGTTCGTATGCCTGTGTCAGGCCGTTACTCCGCCGGGGTGTCCTTGACGGAGAAGTAAACCGTATAGGCCTCATCGGTCACTTCGTACAGCGGGATCAGGCGGAAGTTTTCCCTCTGGTTCCGGGTCCGCCACGTGTTCTGCTGCCAGACGAAGAAGTCATAGGTATGCGTCATCTCGGGAAGCAGGAAGGAATCCGGCCGGGAAAGGTCGCCCTCGACGGTCAGATCGTGATCCGCCAGCGCGGCCAGCACGATCGGCCCGTCCACCAGCGCCGCCATGTCCGGCGCGCCCTCCAGCATCTCCGCACGGACAGCACTCGGGAAGAACACATCCACCGTGCTGTCCTCCCAGGCGCGGTTCAGGCGGATATAGCCGTCCGCGATGTCCGGATTTTCGATCCGGGCTCCGTCCACGGTGATCTCCGGCACGCCGGCGCACCAGGCGGGCAGGCGCAGCTTCAGCGTCCAGGGCGCCTTTGCTTCCGACCGGACGGTGAAGCGCAGGCTCCAGCGGGAGACCCGGCCGCCGCCATGCTCGTCGAACATCACCTGATTGTTGTAGTTCTTCATGTGCACGGACTGGGCGATCTGAACCTTTCCGCCCGCCAGCGCGATCTCCGCCTCCGACGGAATATACTGGCTGACGGTGATCCCGTCCGCTTCCGTATACCAGATCAGCTCCGGATAGATCGTCTGCGCCTGGACCATGGTGCCGTAGCAGCACCAGAAGTCATGCGTCCGGCTGCCCCAGGTTTTCCGGCTGCCCGCCGCCATGGGGAGATAATACGTCGTCATGCCGGTGTTCCGGTTCTGCTGGGCCAGGAAGCCGTTGTAGATCGCGCGCTCGATATAATCCGCGTAGCGCGTGTCCCCCGTCCAGCGGAAGAGATACTCCGCGGCGCGGACCATGTTGTAGACCGTGCAGAATTCCTGATCCGTGCCGGTCATATACTGCCCGTGCACATGCGGCGGAATCCAGAATTCCCCGGAGTTCGACCCGGTGGTGGCAAACATGCCGCGCTCCGTGACCGCCGTCTTCCAGAAGGCTTCCATCCGCTTTTTCCACTTTTCGTCCCCGGTCACCTCATAGAGCCGGCCGGCACCGTGGGAAACGGGAATCGACGCGTTCGCATGATCGTCGGACAGGGCGTCCCCGCCGGCGTCCAGCCGGTCAAAGAGGGCGTTGCCCTCATAGGCGTTCATCAGGAAGCGGTACTTTTCCTTGCCGGTCAGCGCCAGCAGATCGGCCCAGACCTCCAGCATGCCCGCCTGTTCCCCGCTGAACACGGCTTCCGGAGAGGTTTCCTCCATCTCCTTCACCCACCGTACATACCAGTCCGCCAGATGGTCCAGAATGTCGATGGCCACCGGGTTACCGAGGTAAACATAGACGTCCTTGAGGCCCAGGATGGTCTTGTGCATCGTGTACTGCGGGGACCAGATATAGCTGCCGGGCTTCATCAGGTAGAAATACTTTTCCGGGATGGAGCCGACCCATTCCCCGCCGTTGAGCTGCTGGCAGCGGGCCAGCTCATCGACGATCCGGTCCAGCTTCGCGCGCAGCTCCGGCTTTTCGCCCGAGGCGCACAGCCGGGCCGCTGCGGAAAGCCAGTGGCCCAGAAAATGGCCCCGGAGCTGGCAGCTCGGCGCTTCCCAGCCCCAGTGGAGCTTGGCTTTGGAGGGATCCGGCATCACCTGCTGCCCGGGCAGGATGATCCCCGCCTCCAGATAGAAATTCTGCAAAAGGCACATGGAGTCCAGCTCCATCAGATAGGCTTCGTTCAGATCCATCCGGCGGCGGAAGAGGCTCGGCGCCACCTTGACATTCTGGAGCGGTACGCGGTCAGGCATGGGATCATCTCTCCTTTTCGGGGAATTGATTGGGGATCAGCGGTCACAGTCCGAGGGTCTTCCGGTATCCGTCCAGTTCCTTTTCATTGCCGTAGACGAAGTGGTCCGGAATGATCTCGCACCAGACCGGCGGATCATTCTCGTAATGATGGATGGAAGGATCGTACACCAACAGCTTCTTGTTCCGCTCCACATAGGGATTGGGATTCGGCACGGCGGACAGCAGCGCCTGGGTATAGGGATGCAGCGGGTGCGCAAAGAGCTCCTCCGCCTCCGCCAGCTCGACGATCCGGCCCTTGTGGATCACGGCGATCCGGTCGGAAATGAACCGGACGACGCTCAGGTCATGGGCGATGAACAGATAGGTCAGTCCCCTGCTCTTCTTCAGATCGTTCAGCAGATTCAGCACCTGGGCGCGGATCGAAACGTCCAGCGCGGAAATCGGCTCGTCCGCCACGATGAACTGCGGCTCCATGATCAGGCTGCGGGCAATGCCGATGCGCTGCCGCTGGCCGCCGGAAAACTCGTGGGGGAAGCGGCTGGAGAACTCCGGCAGCAGGCCCACCTCGTTCAGGGCCTTCTGCACCTTATCCTGCCGGTCGTGCTCGTCCTTGTACAGATGATAGTTGATCAGGCCCTCGGAGACGATATAGTCCACCTTGGCCCGCTCGTTCAGCGACGCCATGGGATCCTGGAAGATCATCTGCATGGAGCGGATGACCTTCTCGTCCATCTCCCGGCTGATCTTTCCGCTGATCTTCTCGCCCCGGAAGAGCACCTCGCCCTGGGTCACGGGATTGATGCGGACGATCGCCCGGCCGATGGTCGTCTTGCCGCTGCCGGACTCGCCGACCAGGGAGAACGTCTCTCCCTTGTAGATCTCAAAGTTGACATGATCCACGGCCACAAACTTCCGGCGTCCGGAACCGAAGGCCACCTGCAGGTCCCGAACCTCCACCAGGGTTTCCCGGTTCGGGTCCAGATGCGGATGATGCGCGTTCGGATCGGTGCCGGCGTTTACGCCCGTTTCGGACAGCCGCTGAATGGACCGGGGCTGCTCCACCTTCGGCGCCCGGGGATCCTGCAGCCAGGATTTGACCATATGCGTCGCCGTCACCTCATACATGGGCGGCTCTTCGAGAAAGTCGATGTTCAGCGCTTTCCGGTTCCGCGGGGCGAAGGCGTCTCCCTCAATCCTGTTGAACAGGTTGGGCGGCGTGCCGTCGATGGCGGGCAGCTTTTCGCCCTTGACGCCCAGCTGGGGCAGCGCGGACAGCAGTGCCCAGGTATAGGGATGCAGCGGCGAGAAAAAGACATCGTTGGCCATGCCGATCTCAATGATCTGGCCGCCGTACATCACCGCCACCCGGTCCGCCACGTTGGCAACAACGCCCAGGTCGTGGGTGATGTAGATGATGGTCATGTTCTGTTCCTTCTGCAGGCGGCGGATCAGGTCCAGAATCTGGGCCTGAATCGTCACGTCCAGCGCGGTGGTCGGCTCGTCGCAGATCAGGATCTGCGGCCGGCAGGCCACGGCGATGGCGATGACGACGCGCTGGCGCATGCCGCCGGAGAACTCATGCGGATACTGGCGGTAGCGCCGCTTCGGATCCGCGATGCCGACGGCCTCCAGAATGCGGTAAGTCTCCTCCCGGGCCGCCCGGCCCTTCAGCCCCTGATGCAGCTCCACGCTCTCCTGGATCTGGTATCCGATGGTCTTGAGCGGGTTCAGGCTGGTCATCGGGTCCTGGGTCACCATCGCGATCTTCTTGCCGCGGATCTTCAGCCAGTCCTTCTCGGTATACCGGGTCAGGTCCTCGCCGTCATACATGATGGATCCGTGCGTGATCGATCCGTTCTTGTCCAGCATGCCGACGAAGCACTTGGTGAACACGCTCTTGCCGGAGCCGGACTCGCCGACGATGGCCAGGGTTTCCCCCTCGTACAGGTCCAGCGAGGTGCGGCGGATCGCCGTCAGCTTGTTGCCCCGCAGGGAGAAGGTCACCTCCACGTCCCGGGCGGACAGGAGCGGCTGCTGGGAAAGGATTTTGCGGGCCTTCGCCTCAAAATCCACGTTCTTTTTCATTTCCTCAATCTGCGCCAGCATACCGGCGCTGATTTTTTCACTCGTTCTTTCGCTCATCTGTCAAACCGCCTCCCTTACACATGGTTCCGGGGATCGCACGCGTCGGAGAACGCGTTGCCCACCAGGTAGAAGGTAATCGTAATGATGGATACGATAATCGCCGGGAACCAGAGCGTATAGGATGCATTGGGGAACACGGCGCGGGCGGCGGACAGCAGCATGCCCAGGGACGGCTTGGTAATGTCCATCAGGCCCAGGTAGGTCAGGGTGGTTTCATACGCGATGGTGCCCGGGATCGCCAGGGCCATGCGCAGGATGATCACGCTGACCAGATAGGGAAATATATTCCGGAACAGGATCCGGCCCAGCCCGGTGCCCAGGCAGCGGGAGGCCAGGTTGTATTCCCGGTCCCGGTACATGAAGACCAGGTTCCGCACGTTCCGGGCGGTGGCCAGCCAGCCGAAGCCCACCATGGCGATGCCCATGGTCAGCATCGATTTGCCGATCATCAGGGCGATCAGCGTCATGTAGATGATCGTCGGAATATTGTCGATCAGGTTGTACAGCTCCGTGAAGAACCGGTCCAGCTTCCGGACATAGCCCCAGACGAGGCCGATGATCACGCCCAGGGTGATCTGGCCCAGGGAAACCAGCACCGCCAGCAGAATGGAGGCCCGGGTGGCATACCACACCTGCGCCCAGTAGTCCTGCCCGATGGCGTTGGTACCGAACCAGTATTCCGCGTTCGGCGCGATGTAGGAGCGGTTCAGGGGATCCGGCGCCATGTTGATGTCATACTTTCCGATGGCACTTGCCACGAAGGTAAAGATGAACAGCAGAATGAACACGACGGACATGAACACCGCCGATTTCTTCTTCAGAAAGTTCGCCCAGACGCTCTTCCAGTAGGAATAGTTCGAATACCCGATGCGCTCGGCTTCGCGGGGCTTGTACTCCGCGAACTCGAACAGCTGCTTTTCGGGCATCACGTTCCGGGACTTGGGATACTCCCGCCCGAGGGGGCGCGGCCGGTCCGGCTCCGTGTCCACGGTTTCATAGTTGACATGCAGGTCAACGTTCGGCGCCTCCAGCTCCTGAATGGTCTTCTGCACCTTTTTCGCACTCATCAGCGTACATGCTCCTTTCCGGTCAGCTTGATCCGCGGATCGATCAGCGTCATCAGCAGGTCGCCCAGGAACACGCCGAGGATGCCCATCGTCGCATACAGCAGCACGATGCCCTGCACCAGGTTCAGGTCATACCGGCTGATGGCCTTGGTCAGCTCCGGACCCATGCCGGGCACCGCGAAGAAGGTTTCCACCAGCAGGCTGCCGCCCACCGTCAGCAGGATGGAATAGGGCAGATACTGGGCCAGCGGTACGAAGGCGTTCTTCAGCACATGGCGGAACATCACCTTCCGGTCCGACAGTCCCTTCAGCTTGGCCAGGCGGATGTAATCCTTGTTCAGCTCGTCCACCATGTACCGTCTCGTCCACAGCATGTAGCCCGCGATGGAGCCGATGCTCAGGCAGATGATGGGCAGCACCTTCGTCAGGCCGGGGTTCGGCGCCGTGGCGTCATAGCGCATGGGCAGGCCGAAGATCGACGCGCCGGCAATCATGATGATCGTATAGATCACCAGGTGCGGCACCGCGTTGACCAGCACCGTGTATCCGGTGCCGATATGGTCCAGGAGGCGGTCCTTGCAGCGGGCCTGCGCCACGCCCAGGACCACGCCGACCACGAGAGAGATGGCCAGGGAGATGAGGCCGATTTCCATCGATACCGTCATCTTCTTCTGGATCACGTCCGTCACATACTGATTCTTCTCCAGGCGGATGCTCTTGCCCAGATTGAACACCGGCCGGGCGAAGTAGCCCTCCTTCAGCTCGCCGAAGGGCTCCTGTCCGTTCAGCCTGGCGGACAGATACGAAACCAGGGAGATCGGATCTTCGCTCTTGACTTCCTTCCCCTTGTTGTTAAAGACGCGGAACTGGATCAGATCCCCGAAGAAATCCCCCAGCTGGGAAAGAATGGAGCGGTTCACATAGCCGGCGCCCTTCGCGTCCTGCGGATTCTGAACGCACTTCGCGCAGGCCGCCTCCCCCACCAGGCCGGAGCCATGGCAGTCGGGGCACATATCCATGATGCCCAGCCGCTCCAGCTTGGCATACTTCTGGGTCTCCGTAAATTTCATCAGCTCGTCTTCCGTGAAGAAATAGTCGCTGGGCATCAGCCGCAGCAGGAAGAATACGATGCAGACGACCAGCAGGACCACGATCACGGACTGAAGCAGCCGCTTCAGGATATACTTGATCACTCAGCTTCCTCTCCTTTTCCTTGGGGTCTCCGAAACCGGAGAAAACGGGTTTCGGAAGGAACCGTGCATCGATGCGCAGCTCCTTCCGGAATCCGTGTGAAAAAAACTTCCGGGGCAGTCGTCAATGGCTGCCCCGGAAGCCAGATCAAAGCTTAATCAGCTTTCCGGTTACACCGGGAAATCGTCCTTACGCTCCGATTACTCGGCAGCATAGGCCTCGGCCAGCGCCGCCATCTCTTCGGTGGTGTAGGGCACGGAATTGGTTTCCCAATCCACGTAGCGATATCCCTGCATGCCGTACATGCTGTACACCTTGGAGTAGTTGTTGACCTTGGTCAGCTCCCAGCTCACTTCATAGCTGCAGGGGATGACCAGCGCATGATTCAGGAAGCAGGCTTCGGCCTTGGCGAAGGCGGCATAGCGGGCATCCATATCATTGGTGATCGCCTTGGCGGCCACAACCAGATCGGTGAATTCCTGATAGGCGGCGACCAGATCCGGATCGTCGTTATCGTTGCAGTTGCTGTAGGCGTTGGAATAGTACGCCTGCGGATCATTGTAGGTTTCCTGGCCCAGGAAGTTGATCGGGTCCGCGAAGTCCGCGCCCCAGCCGTTGATGAAGAAGGAAGCCTTCCGGGGTTTCCGCACTTCGTTGGCCAGAGAGGAGATGTAGGTATTGACCTTCAGGGTGACATAGTCATCGCCCAGGCATTCGGAGAAGATGTTCTTCAGCACCTCAGCGGTCTGCGCGGCCACGTCGGAAGCGCCGGAGATGTAGTAGTCCACGGTCACGGGGAAGGTGACGCCCTTGGCGGTCAGCTCTTCGATGGCCTTGGCCTTGTATTCGGCGGCCAGGTCGGCGTTCACGCGGGCATACTTCTCGGAATCATACTGCAGACCCAGTTCGTCGCGGACCAGCTGGGTGTAATCCTTGCCGTCAGAGGTGAAGGCCACGCCGTTGCCGGTGTAGACGAAGTTCTGGCAGGACAGGGGGTTGATGGCGTTGGTCCGGGCGAAATAGTTGGTCAGGTCCAGGCCATAGTACCAGCTCTTGCGGAAGTTTTCGTTGGCCACGGCGAGGTTCCAGTTGGCATCGGGGGTTTCGCCGTCTTCCAGGTTCTTGTTGTAAACCAGGTGCATCTGATAGGAATACTTGGTGGGACGGGATTCGACCAGGTTGGCCTTGTATTCGCCGTCGGTCTCACCGCTGTAGATGCCCTGCAGCGTCGCCTGATCCAGGGAGATGTGATCCAGTTCGCCCTGCTTGAACAGCTGATAGGCGGTGGAGGCGGATTCAACCATCTTGATGGTCACGGTGTCGAACCGCTTGCAGTTGGCGTCGTTCCAGTAGTTGGGGCTCTTGGTGAGCACCTTCTGGTTCTGGTTCTCGAAATAGGTCACGGTGTAGGCGCCGTTGTACCACATGTCTTCCCAGGTCACGTCGCGGTATCCGTCCACGCCCATTTCCTCGATCATCTCGGCGGACAGGGGATACAGGCAGTTGTAGGTCGCCACGGAGGGGAAGTAGGGCAGCGCGTCCACCAGCGTGTAGGTGATGGTGCCGGCTTCGTCATCGGTCGCGATGCCGACCATCTCGGCGAACTTGGAGCCTTCCTCGGCGGTCAGCGCCTTCACGGCGTCGGGATCGGACTCGGCCAGGGCCTGGGTGTACTCATAGTAGTCATTCGCGCCGGCGATCATTTCGGCGGGCATGGACACGTTGTAGGAATCGTTCTTCGCATAGTTCAGAACCCATTCCAGACCGGTGGCCCAGTCGGAAGCCTTCACGTCGGCCTGCACTTCGCCGTCCTTGTTGAACCAGGTCATGCCCTCGTTCAGCGTGAAGATCCAGGTCTTGCCGCCGTCGGGCGTTTCATAGCTCTTCGCGGCGTTCAGCTTCAGGTTGCCGTGGTTGTCGTTGGTCAACAGCCCGTCGAACAGGTTGCACAGCACGTTCAGGTCAGCGGCGGCCTGGGAATAGTGGATATTCCAGGTTTCCAGCTCACGGGCCTGGGTCTCATAGGTGTTCAGGTTGGTCAGCTCATCGGCGGAAGCGAAGGACGCTACGCCCAGCAGCATGGCGATGGCCAGAACGAGGGACAGAATTCTCTTCATTTGTCAGTTCCCTTCCTTATAAAGATTTTTCAAAGGAGTTCCTTTGAAGTACCGCTTATTTTACCAAATCGGACAAAAAGAAGCAAGCCGCGCTCCCCTGCGTAAGCGTTTTCATTTTGTTTTCCCGGTGTATTTTTACTGTTTTTTTGCAATGTATACCGGTCCATATGATACAATTTTTTCGTTCCAGTCCGTTGAAAGGAAGACATCCGAATGATCAGAAGAATCAGAGACGCGCTGTCCCGGGAAATGATCCGGCCGCTGATCTACAAGGTGTTCACCCGGGGGATTCTGGCGCTATTTGCTGCCCAGCTGGCGCACTTCTTTCTGCCCCCCGCCTGGCCCCTGGCGAACTTTTCGAATCTTTCCCTGCTGCTGGGCGGGCTGTTTGCGCTGTGCGCCGTGCTGGCGTGGCTGCGGCTGGACGGGCTGAAGATTCCGCAGATGAAAATGCCCCGGCTGAAGCGGAAGGATCCTCCGTTTCTCGCCGGGGACATGGCCGATCATCTGGATGATGACATCGTCACCTTTGATGAACTAGACGAGGAGGAGCAGAACGTGTGCGTCCTGCTGGCGGACGTGCTGCTGGCAGTCATCTGCCTGGTGCTGGCCTCGATCGTCTGATCCTTAAAGGCCCAGATTGGCGCAGAACGCGTCCCGCATCCGCTGCTGGTATTCGCCGGCATATTCGCCCTTCAGGAAGGTGTCCAGGCCCTCGTCCAGGAACTGTTGCCAGCTTTCCGCCTCATGGCTGACCAGAATCGGATAGTACAGCACGTCGTTTTCCTTCGCCGCCTGATCATCCCCCGGCGCGTCGCCGCACATCAGGATGGCTTCATAGCCCTTCTCCTTCAGGCATCGGATACAGTATGCCTTGCTGCCCATTTCCTGGGTGCAGAGCAGATCCACATCGTCCAGCAGTCCAAAGCGCTTCCACTCATCCCGAACCGCTTCGGGATTCGCGCTGGATACAACCACCACATCCGCCTTCCGGTGGGCTGCCCGAAGCGCTTCCCGCACATGGTCAAACGGGCGGATTTCCTCCCGGGGCAGCGCTTCGATCGCCCGGTTGACCGCCTGGCTCCAGCGCAGCGCCCGGCCGAAAACCGGGTGCTTTTCTTCCTCCCTGGCGATGGCGGCGTTCGACAGCTCCGGGGCTTCCTTCGCCCACGCCTTGAGCTGTTCGATCCCGTCGATCGGCGTATACTGCTGATTGATTTCGTCCAGCGCCATCGCCAGCCCCTTGAACCGATTGATGCCGCGGGTGCCGGAATAAAGATTGATTTCGTTCCACCGCTTCAGGATCGGTTCGTTCCACTCCTCGAGTCCCCACTCCGCGACCATGCACGGTCCGAAGCAGCGGAAGTGCTTGATATTCATCGTATCCATCGCGCAGCCGTCGGAATCCACGCACACGGCGAACGGACGGATTCTTTTGAAGTCATCCAGTGCGGACATGATGCTTTCCTCCTTTACAGCCGGGTATCCCAGCGGCCGCAGAATACGGTTTCGTCCGCCCGGCCCCGGAATTCGCTCTTCCCGCAGATCTTCTCCACCGCCGCGCGGATGTTTTCCCGGTTCAGCCCATAGGCATTGACGAACGTATGGATATTGGCGCAGTCCACCAGGTGGTTCGTATAGTTCAGGCTGACGCCCACCGTGGGTACCTCCTCCGTGTACCAGGGCATCTCCATCGAATGGCCGCTGGACCAGGACAGGCGCTCCACATTCCGCTGCGCATACCCTTTGACGTTGATGAACACAAAGATGACGTCATACTGCTTCCGGAAATCTTCCCTCCGCCCCATCTGCATCATGCGGACGAAGTTCATCGGACTGACGCCGTTCTCATTTTCCAGATCATAGAAGCTCGGGCACTGGGTCACATGGAAGCCCGCCCGTTCCAGCTCCTCCGTGATCATCTCCCGCACGCCGTCCCCCTGGTCCCCCTTGGAATTGGGCGTGCTCCGGGCATAGATCAGCAGCGCGTTTTTCTTTTCCGAAGGATCCAGCGGCAGCAGCCCCCGCGTGTCCTTCACCAGGGTCACGCACCGGTCCGCCGCCTCCGCGGTAAACCGCCGGTGCGCCTCGCAGCCGATCACCCCCAGGTCGTTCCCGGCGGGGAAGCGCACCTTTTCATCATACAGCTTCAGCCTGGCCTTCAGCCCCAGAATTCTTCTCAGCGCATCCGCCAGCCGCTCCTGCGTCACGATGCCGCTTTCCACGCCGGCCCGCAGATATCCCAGGTCCTCCTCCGGGTCGTTGGCGAACAGGAACATGTCGCAGCCCGCGGCGATGCAGCGGGGCACCGCCTCGCTGCGCTTCATGACCCCGGCCATCCCGATCATGTGGGACGCGTCCGAAATGATCACGCCGTTAAATCCCAGCTGCCCCCGCAGCAGATCCTGCAGCAGCTCCGGTGCCAGGGAAGCGGGCATGATTTCCGAATCCTTCATGCCGGGACGAAGCCTGCGGCTCATCTTCGGCAGGCTGATCTGGCCGGTCATCACCGCCTCGAGGCCTTCATCGATCATGGTCCGGTATACGCGGCCGTAGCTGGCCAGCCAGTCCTCCGGCTCCGCCTCATTATGTGCCGGGGAGATATGCGGATCCAGCTCGTCCCAGCCGTCGCCGGGAAAATGCTTGCAGGTGCAGGCCATATGCGGCGCCGCGTCCCGGATCCCCCGGATGTAGGCCCGGACGCAGGCGATCACCCGATCCGGGTCGCTCCCGAAGGACCGGGTGTTGACGATCGTGTTCCGCCAGTTGCGGTACACATCCGCCACCGGATTGAACATCCAGTTGACGCCGATGGCCGCCGCTTCCCTGCCGGCCACGTAGCCGATCCGGTACGCCGTCTCCGTGCCTTCTTCCGCGCCGGCCTCCGCGGCGGTGGCGACGAAGGTGCCTTCCTTCGGCAGCACGCCGTTGCCGCCGTCATCGCAGTTGCCGGCGATCAGCACGGGAATCCGGCTGTACTGCTGAAAAAAGCGGTTCTGCTTCCGGACGGTTTCCGCGTCGCCGCCCTGCCAGCGCATCCCGCCGGGCTTCGCGGTCTCCATCAGCGCTCCGATCTTTTCCTCATCCGCGCCGGGAACCGGCTTGAGCAGCACAAAAAGCTGGCCCAGTTTTTCCTCCAGTGTCATGGACGCCAGGGTATCCTCCACCCAGGTGATTTCCTGCTCCGACAGATTGAACGGTTTCGCTCTCAGATCGACCATATTTCTCTCCTCAACCGACGATATGGATCAGTTCCCTGATGCTCTTCATGTTCCAGTCCCCCGCGCCGTTGAGCGCGGCGTCGCCGACCGCGGCCACGCGCATGCCGCCCGCATGGCCCGCCTGCACGCCGGACACCGCGTCCTCCACCACCAGGCAGTCCGCTGGCGCCATGCCCAGCATCTCCGCCGCCTTCAGGAAAACCTCCGGGTCCGGCTTGGAGTGGGTGATGTTGTTGCCGTCGCTGACCGCGTCGAAGTATCCGCCCAGCCCGATTCTTTCCAGAATGAAGGGCGTATTCTTTGAGGAGGAGCCAATCGCCAGCTTCAGGCCCTTTCCTCTCAGGGTCTCCAGCGTATCCCATACCTCTTCGCTCAGGTCGTCCGTGGTCATTTCCTTCAGGGATTCCCGGTACAGGTCGTTCTTCTGCTGCGCCAGGCGCTGCTTATCCGCTTCGGTCAGCGCGGGGCCTTCATATTTTTCCAGAATGATCTCCAGGCTTTCCATCCGGCTGACGCCCCGGAGACGGTTGTTGATGGTCCGGTCAAAGGGGATATGCATGCCGTCCGCCATGCGCTTCCACGCCCGGTAATGGTATTCGTCCGTCGAGCAGATCACGCCGTCCAGGTCAAAGATAATCGCTTTGAAATTCATTCTTCTCACCTCTTCAGTAACGCAGGTAGTCCTTGCCGCAGAAGGGATCCACCGGGCTGACCCCGGTGAACGGGCTCCGGCCGAGCAGCTTCTCCACCACGGTGTCAATCATCAGGTCATGATTGGAATAGGCGTTGATAAAGGTCTTCACCATCGGAACATCCAGCAGGTGATACGGATTCTGCAGGGAAATAAACAGCGTTGGCACCACCTGAACGAACCAGGGAATATTGTTCCCCGCGCCGTAAGGCGCATGCCAGTTCAGCCGGGCGGTCGTCTTGTTGGAAGCATTCTCCACATTTCCGATATAGATCACCAGGTCGTACTTCGCGCGGAATTCCTCCACCGTCTCCATATGCATGGGCTTCGAGAAATCAAAGACCTCCTCCACATAGGGAATCATCTCGAAGCCTTCCCTTTCCATGTCGGCGATGAAGCGCTCCGCCACCCGCTTCTCCGAGGGGCACTTGCCCAGGATTTCAAACAGCACCCGGTGATGCTTCTTCGGATCAATCGGCAGCAGCTGCTGCGTATCCCTGACGAGGGTAACCGCCCGGTCTGCGCACTCCTTTGCCCAGGCGCGATGCTGTTCGCAGCCAATCACGCCCAGGTTCTCCCGCTGCGGCACCAGCGTTCCCTTCCGCTGCTTTTCATGCAGCCTCAGCGCCGCCTTGGCCGCCAGGATCCGGGTGACCGCCTCCTCCAGGCGCTGTTCGGAAAGGATGCCTTCTTCATATCCCTTCCGCATATAGCCCAGGTCTTCCTCATAATCCTTGTTGAACAGCAGCATGTCGCAGCCCGCTTCAATGCAGTACGGCACGGACCTTCTGCGGTCCATGGCGCAGAGGAAGCCAACCATGGGCGATGCGTCGGTGATGATCATGCCGTTGAAGCCCAGCTTTTCCCGCAGCAGATTCTTCAGCAGCTCCGGGGACAGGGTCGCCGGCATCAGCTGATCCGGATGATCCGGATTGAATTTTTTCTGATACGCGGGCATGGCGATATGGCCGACCATCACGGTCAGCGCGCCGTTGTCAATCAGGGTCTGATAGATATCTCCGTATGTCCGGTCCCACTCCTCGCAGGACAGGGAGTTGACGCTGGTCAGCACGTGCTGATCCACCTCATCCACGCCGTCGCCCGGGAAATGCTTGATGGACACCGCGGAACCGCATTCCTTTGCGCCGCGCATATAGGCCAGGCCGCACCGCTTCACCATCTCCGGATCCGCGCCGTAGGTGCGGACATTGGTGATCGGGTTGTGGTAATTCCGGTCGATATCCACCACGGGGGCGAAGGCATAGTTGCACCCTACCGCATGCCCCTCGGCGCAGGAGATCCTGCCGAGCCGGTAGGCCTGCTCCGGATCGCCGGTCGCCGCCACCTGCATCTGCTTGCCGAAGGCGGTTCCCTCCTCCACGATGCCGTCCCCGCCGGCCTCCAGATTGGCCGCCAGGAAGAGCGGAATCCGCGTATGGCTCTGCAGATAGGTATAGGCGGAAAAGAGCTCCTCCGTCTTCCCGGTCCGGAACATCACACCGCCGGGATGGCGGTTCAGCAACTCAAACTGCAGATATCCTTCGTTGGATGAATAGCCGATTGGGAAAAAGAGCTGCTGGAGCTTTTCCTCCGTTGTCATGGACGCCTTTGTTTCCTCCACCCAGCGGATGTCATCATCGCTCAGATAAAACGGATTCGCCTTCAGATCGATCATGGTGATTTCCTCATTTCGTTTCTTTTGGAAAACGGAGGTGGAATTCTCCCACCTCCGTCTGCTGTTTTCAATGTGCCGCGTCAGGCCTTGACGCCCGCCGGATCATGCCGCGCAAACAGCCTGGCCGTCAGCTTTTTGATGTTGCCGCCCTGTCCGGCCACAAAGTTGACCAGGAAGACGAACAGACCCATCATGGCGGTCGAAATCGCGCCGCCCAGCTCCGCCTTGAAGACCGTGGTCAGCCCCGTCTTCATCATGCAGATCGCCAGGGAGCCCATGATGATGCCGATCGTATCGCCGCAGAAGGCGCCGATGTACAGGCCGACGAACACGGGCAGGATGTTGGAGAACAGCTCGCCGACCGTGCTCAGGGAGGAGAAGGAAGCGTCATGCTTGCCGATGGATGCCCAGATGATCGTCGCGAACCCGAAGATCAGGCCGCTGTAGACGTAGCTGAGGATCACATTCCGGTTCTCGTTGATGCCGATGTTGACCGCCGCCTGCTGATTCTTGGCCAGCAGCAGGCTCTGCTTGCCGGTGGTGGCCACATAATTATACACCGCGTACACCAGCACCGCAAAAGCAAAGGGAATCAGAACGATCGGATAGGCCGACAGCTGCTTGATGAACTTGACGGAAACCAGATTGACTCCGCCGCCGCCAAAGATCAGCGGCGTGATCGATTCATACAGCAGCGCCATGCCGATGGTCGCGATCATGATCGGCAGCCGGCCATAGACGTACACCAGGGCCACGCCGACGCTCAGCAGCACGCACATGGCGACGGCAATCACGCAGAACAGCAGCGGATTGCTGGTTCCGGAATCCCGGGCAATCGAACCGGCCACAATCGCGGAGACCAGCATGATGGAACCGCCGGAAAAGTCAAAACGGCCGTTCTTGAACTGGAGACCGATTCCCATGGCGCAGGCCACCGAAACGGCAACATTCGGAATCATGACCTTCCACATGGCCATATTCTGAAGGTATGGCTTTCCATTGGCATCGCACAGAATTTTCATGACCACATACATGATCACGGGCAGCATCAGCGTGCCGGCGATGCGTTTGACGATGTCCAGCGCTTTTTTCATGGATTCTGCCTCCATTATCCGCAGTAAATTGAGGGGTCGGACTCGGAATCCGCCCCGGGTCCGGAAACGGCGTTCCGGACCGGGAGCGGGCAATATTTCAACGGTTTCGGATTACTTCATGTAGCCTTCCACGGTGAAGGACTGGCAGTACTTCGTCAGCTCCTGATAGCTGGCATCGGGATTCACGCTGGTGAAGTAGTTCTTCATGTCTTCCCAGCTGGCCTGCGCCTTGCCCAGGCGGTCCGCATCGTTGCTCGCGCCCATGGGGGAGTTGTTGATGACGGCGTTGAACTTGTCGCTGCTGTTGATCGTCATGACGCCGGAATCCAGCCGCTCGATGCCCGGATAGTCCTTGTACATGTTGCCGGAAATCGCGGCGTCGATCATGGCCATCGGCCAGATGATGCTCTCGAAGGCGGCGGTGGTCAGACGGACGATGTTCTTGTCATCGCCGCAGTCGGCCATCAGGTCGGGGTCGTTGTCAAAGCCGCCGGTGATGATCTGCATGTCTTCCTTGCAGATGCCCATGGCCTTCGCTTCCACCACGGTGGGATACACGAAGGTGGTGCCGGCGCAGAATCCAACGATGCAGTCCAGACTGTCATGGCCTTCCTCGAAGAAGTAGTTGGTCTCCAGCGGGGAGAAGTTCAGCACGGTGGCTTCGCCGACGATTTCGATGGGTTCCGCGGCGGTCTCGTTGTACTTGGCAATGTAGGCGCGGAAGGCCTCGTCCGCTACCGTGTGCTTCGGATAGGCATAGATGGGGAAGATGCAGGTGGAAACGCGCTTGTAGCCGCGGGCAATGACTTCCTCCGCATAGGCTTCGCCGACAGCGGTGCCGCTGATGTAGTTGTCGCCCATCAGGCCCAGGAAATGGTCCTTCTGCAGCACGCCTTCGCTGGTGCCGCCGGGGGTGAACACCGCGTCAAAGTCAGAGAAGAAGCCCACGACCCACAGGTCCGGATATTCTTCCATGATGTTGATCAGTCCGCCGTCCTGGGTGGCGATGAGGCCCACCACATCGGACGTATAGGCGTTCTTGACGTTCTTCAGGTTGCCGGCGGGATCATTGAAGCCATCGGCATAAACGATTTCCACGGTGTAGCCCAGTTCCTTGGCCATCATGTTCATATAGGCAACATAGAACTCGTACTGGGCGCCGCTGTTCAGGTTGGACAGGTACAGGATCTTTCCCTTGCCTTCCGCCGCGGCGGGAATGGTGGCCATGCCGAGCAGCAGGGCCAGTGTCAGAATCAGAGCAATCAGCTTTTTCATAGGGAATCCTCCTTGTTTTTTTATATTGCACGGCTTTTCAGCCTGTACAGTATCCATATGATTACCGGGGCAGGACGCCGTCCTTCTGGCGGCAGGTGATCAGCACGACGATCAGGAAGATGGCCGCCTTGATCAGGAAGGTCAGCCGGGTCGGCACCCCGATGATCGGCAGGCCGACGGCCAGCAGCGAGTAGGTCAGGGAACCGATGATCGCGCAGGACAGTTTGGATTTCATGCCGCCCTTGAGGGGCATGCCGCCCAGGATCAGGGACACCATCACGTTCATTTCAAATCCGGTTCCGGTGGAGTCGGACGCGGCGCCGGTGTATCCCATCTGGAACAGGGAGGCCGTCACCAGGCAGAAGGCCAGGAAGATATAGGGAATCACCCGGTACATGATGATGTTGACGCCGCTCTGGGAGGTCGCCGTCTGATTCGCGCCGATCGCCCGGGCATACTTGCCGAACTTGGTGAAGTAGAAGAAGTATCCGATCACCGCCGTTTCAATCGCCAACACCAGCACCATGAACCACGGCTGCCGGAACAGCGTCAGATCGATGCCCGGATTCATGGAGATGTTTCTCGTTCCCAGATTCGAATAGATGATCGTGCTGACGCCGGAGAGCACCATCATGAACACGACGGAGGAGATCACGGAATACATGTGAAGCAGCTCGCCGGCGGATCCGTTGATGATGCCGATCACGACCGCGATGCCCAGGCAGGCCAGAATGGCCACCAGCAGGCTGCCCGTCGCATTTCCGATCAGCACCAGCAGGGTGCTGTAAAGGCCGATCTGCTTGCCGATGCTGACGTCCATGTTGCCCAGGGAGTAGATGAACACGGCGCCGACCGCCATCAGCGCGGTCACGATCACGTCGCCGATCAGCGTGGAAAGCTTGCTGGCGCTCCAGATGCTCTCCCCCTTCAGCCCGGTGGTGATCGTGAAGAAGATCACGCAGAAGAGAAGGCCGCTGACGGAAGCGATGGAGGAGCCGTGCTTCTTCATCCACTGGATGAGGCTTAACTTTTCTTTCTGTACGCTCGCTGTCATAGGCGCCTCCTTAAATCATGTACTCAATCAGGTCGGTCTGCTTCAGATCGGGATTC
>CAMOYA010000018.1 GCA_946629635.1 uncultured Clostridia bacterium | reverse complement strand
CTTCTTCCAGCGGTTCTTCACCAAGGGAATCATGATCGGTGCGGTTAAAGGATGAACATCTGACGACCGCCTGTGGCGGAAGTCTCGTCAGATGTGAAATCAACCGAAACAAGCGATCTGCCCAGTGGGCAGTCGCGCCGATTGAGGTTGCGGGATGAACATCTGACGACCGCCTGTGGCGGAAGTCTCGTCAGATGTGAAATCAACCGAAACAAGCGATCTGCCCAGTGGGCAGTCGCGCCGATTGAGGTTGCGGAAAGAACATCTGACATTATTATTCAGAGATGAAAGCAGGATTGCTTTACATCATATAAAAAAGGAGGGTCAATCTATGAAACGGTTCCTGTCTGTCCTGCTGACTGTGGCGATGCTTCTGAGCATGGTCTCTTTCAGCGCGGTGGCTGAGGAGAAAAAGCTTCTCACCATCGATGTGTACGATGACGCGGCGAATCTCAACGGCATGCAGACCGGCTGGTTTGCCAAACTGATCAAGGACAAGTTTAATATCGAGCTGAATATTATCGCGTCCCAGGTCATTGGCAACACGGTGTATGCCACCCGGTCCGAAGCCGGAAACCTCGGTGACATCATCCTGGTGGACAAGGCCAAGTTCCCGGAAATCGTGGAAGCCGGCCTGGCCCGGGATATCAGCGACAAGCTGCCCGAGTGCGAAAACATCATGAAGTTCAAGACCCAGATCGACGTGTACAACAAGGGCCTGACCGGTAAAGACGGAGTGTATTACGGCATCCCGACCGAGATGACCGATACCGCTCCGGACGCCCTGACGGACGACGTGATCTATTCCAGCCCGATGCTGCGCTGGGATCTGTACAAGCAGATCGGCGCGCCGGAAATCAAGGATCTGGACGGCCTGCTGGATGCGCTGGCCAAGATTCATGAGATTCATCCCACCAACGATGACGGCGATCCCGCCTATCCCTTCTCCCTGTGGCCCGACTGGGACGGCAACGACAACATGATCGGTATCGCCAACGTCGTGCAGCTGACCACCTGGTACGGCCAGAAGCTGAAGGGCAGCGCGATGCTGATGCCCGACGGCACCTTCTCTCCCCTGTATGACCGGGCGAACGCCTATTACAAGATCACCAAGTTCCTGAACAAGGCGAATCAGATGGGCCTGGTGGATCCGGACTCCGGCACCCAGAACTGGGACACCGCGGTGAACAAGATGTCCACCGGCCGCGTCGATGTGATGTGGTACAGCTGGCAGGTCGGTTTCTGGAACAGCGTGGATCGTCTGAACGCGGGCACGGCCTTCCGCTTCATCCCGGTGGAGGATCAGCTCTACTACGCTGACGCGGACCGTTATTACGGTTCCGACCGGATGTTCGGCATCGGCTCCGGCGTCGATGACGAGAAGTATGAGCGGATCATGGAGTTCCTGGACTGGTACGCCAGCCCCGAAGGAGCGACCTTCGAGCACAACGGCATTGAAGGCCTGAACTACATCGTCGGCGAAGACGGCAAGTTCGTTCCCTACAAGGACAACGCCCTGATGGACAACCTGCCCGTTCCGGAAGAATACGGCGGCGGCGGATACAACGACGGCAACAATGCCATCAACCAGTGGATCGTTTCCTCTATCTGCGTAAACCCGAACACCGGCGAGCGCTTCGCCCAGAAGTACTGGCAGTCCTACAAGGACATGACCATGACCGAGATGAAGAAGGAATGGTCCGAGAAGTTCGGCGCCGAGGACGATGTGGACTGGATGAAGAAGAACGGCAAGCTGCTGGCCAGCCCGAGCGTCGACTTCACGCCCGTTGCGGATGACAATACCTTCATCGCCCTGCGCGCGGATGTCAATGCGACCCTGTGCGAGTACACCTGGAACCTGATCATGACCTGCGCGACGGACGAAGAGTTCGAAGCGATGTGGGACGAGATGGTCACCCAGCTGGATGGCTTCGGCTATCAGGATCTGTATGCGCATGACTGCGAAGTCTGGCAGCCCGAAGTGGATGCCAAGAAAGCGGCAGCCATCTGAAAATGAATCGGTGACAATCAACGGGGCGCCTCTGCGGGCGCCCCATTTTTCCAAAGGGGAAGGGAGCGAGGCGCATGAAAAAGAGCCTGTCTGCAATCCTGCCGGACGGCAGCACTTTTGACTTCTGGGAGAAGGAAACGCAATGGCAGCGGGAGCTGCATGTCAGCGCATCGGATCCGGCTGCCTCGGATGAAAACGACGGCAGCGCCGACGCCCCCTTCCGGACCATCGGCCGGGCGGCGGCAGCGGCGGAGCCGGGCACGCGGGTGCGGATCCATGCGGGAATGTACCGGGAATGCGTCCGCCCCCGCCGCGGCGGGACGGATGCGCAGCATATGATCTCCTACGAGGCCTTCGGGGACGGCGAGGTCGTGATCAGCGCGGCGGAACCCGTGACATCGTTCATTCCCAGCGAGGGATGGATGCTGAACCGGGGATGGGGAGCGCCGCAGCCGGAGGATGTCCGCGTCTGGGAATACGATCTGGATCCGGATCTGTTCCGGGGTTACAATCCCTTCTGCGCGGTGAACATCCTGCATGACCGGCTGTTCATCGAGTATGACAAAACGGATATGACCCCTTATCTGAACCGGCGGGGATGCGTTTTCTGCGACGGAAAGCCGCTGCGCCAGGTCGCGCTGTATGAGCAGATGAGCGAGGCGGAGAACACCTACTGGGTCGAGGCCAACGGCCAGAAGGTGCATTTCCGCCTGGAAGGGGACCGGGATCCGCGGGATTGCCGGATGGAAGTCACCGTCCGCGAGCAGTGCTTCGCGCCGGACACCCCTTTCCTGAATTATATCCGGGTGAAGGGACTGAAGTTTGAAAAGGCGGCCACCGGGGCGCCGGTGCCCCAGCGCGGCGCCGTATCCGCCTATCGCGGGCATCACTGGATCATTGAGGACTGCGAGATCAACTGGTCCAACGGCGTGGCCGTCGATGTGGGCAATGAATGCTGGCATCATACGCACCGGAAGGGGGAGGTGATCGGATACAGCGTGATCCGGAACTGCACGATCCGGGATGCGGGCGTCTGCGGCATTGCCGGACTCTTCGCGGAGGGCATGCTGATCGAAAACAACCGGATTGAGGGGACGGGCTGGCAGCGGATGGAGCTTTCCTGGGAAGCCGGGGCGATCAAGCTGCACAACAGCGTGAACGCGCTGATCCGCGGAAACACCTTCCGGAACACCCTGCGGGCGGACCATCTGTGGCTGGACTGCGGCAACGAAAACAACCGGATCACGGGCAACCTCTTCCTGAACGGCATCGAGCAGCGGGAAGCCATCTTCATCGAGTGCACCCGGGACGGGGTGAACCTGATCGACAACAATATCATCTGGAACGTGGAGGGAAGATTCGACCCGTCGAAGATTCCGGCAGAGCCCGGTTCCTCCGGCTGGTACAAGCTGCGGGAAACGGATCTGGTCAACGGATACGGCATTTACGGCGAAGGAACGGACCGGCTTCAGATCGTTCACAACCTGATCGGCCGATGCCGCCACAGCGGCTATTACGCAAAGCCCGTGCCCTTCCGGATGCACGGGATGGAGCGGGGCGGCACCTCCCGCAATGCGCGGATCCGCGGAAACATCTTTTATGACTGCGGCGAGGCGGCCATCGTTTTCCCGACGCGGGACAACGAGGCGGAGGGCAACCTGTATGTCCGGATGCAGGGCGGATACCTGCGCGTGATGTATCCGGAGCCGGAAATCTGCCTGAACCTGCCCGCATGGCAGGAATTCTGCGGCTTTGACCGGGAGGGGCAGAATGCCTGGTTCGATATCGAAGTGGATGAAGACACGGGAGAAACCGTCTTCCGGAAGACGGAGGACATGCCCCGGATGCTGCCGTCCCAGGAAAAGCGGCTGAACCTGATCCGGGATCCCGCAGCGGTTTGCCGGATCGATGCGGACGGCATGGTGCCGGGGGACTGCCGGGAGGCGGATCGCGGCGTGGAGACGCTGCCGGGCCCGTTTGCGGCATGGCGGATTGCGGAACCGTAAGGACTTGAAGAAGCAAAAGCGGAGGATGGAAAAATGCTCAGACAGGTGAAAACGGAAAACGGCTGGGTGCGCGGAATAGAAGCGGCGGATCCGCGGATCACGGCCTTCAGGGGAATTCCCTTTGCGGCGCCGCCGGTGGGACGCAACCGTTGGAGAGCGCCGCAGCCCTGTAAAAGCTGGGCGGGCGTGCGGGATGCCTCGCGGTTTGCGCCGATCTCCATGCAGTGGATTCCGGGCCTGGGGGACGATGTGTATTGCCGGGAATGGCACGTGGATCCGGAGATCCCGATGGGGGAGGACTGCCTGTATCTGAATATCTGGACCGGGGCGAAGAAGGCGGGAGAAAAGCTGCCGGTGCTGGTCTGGTTCTTCGGCGGCGGGCTTCAGTGCGGGTATACGGCGGAGATGGAGTTCGACGGCGAGCGCATCGCGCGCCGGGGAATCGTCGTGGTGACGGTCAACTACCGGGTCGGCGCGCTGGGCTTCCTGACGCATCCGCAGCTGACGCGGGAACAGCCCGAAGCGCCGGCCAACTTCGGAAATCTGGATCAGCAGGCGGGACTGCGCTGGGTGCAGCGGAACATCGCGGCCTTTGGCGGGGATCCGGCCCAGGTGACGATCGCCGGCCAGTCGGCGGGCGGCGGCAGCGTCATGTCCCAGATGGCCTGTCCGGACAACCGGGGGCTGTTCTCCCGGGCGGTGGTGATGAGCGCGATGATCTTTGATCCGTATCTGGGCCGGGAACCGGGCCGGCCGGAGCGCCTGAAACAGGCGGAGAAGAAAGGCGAGGATTTCTTTGCGTACCTGGGTGTGGACAAGCTGGAGGAGGCCCGGGCGATCGACGCGGTGACCCTGCAGCGCAAATATGAAAAGTACATGGAGTCCCATGTTCCCTTCTTCACGGTGCAGGATGACCTGTTCTGCCTGGGAGATCCGATTTCGCTGTACTGCCGGGGAAAATGCGTCGACGCGGTGATGATGGCCGGAAGCACCGGGGATGAATTCCCGAACGCGATCCGGGCAGAAGACGAGGAAAAGCTCGCATCGGAAGCGGCGCGCATCTTCGGAGAGAAGGCGGCGGAGTATCTGTCCTTCCCGGAAAGCCATCTGCTGCAGCCGGGTGTCGGCTACGGAAAGGTCAGCGGCATCGACTGCACGGTGAAGGGCGTGCTGACCCAGCGGGCACGGGACGGAAAGAAGGGCTACTGCTACTGCTTCAATCCGGATATGCCGGGATGGGATCATCCGGGCACCTTCCATTCATCGGATCTGTGGTTCTGGTTTGAAACGCTGGCGAAGTGCTGGCGGCCCTTCGTCGGGAGACATTATGATCTCGCCCGGCAGATGTGCGATTATTTCTGCAATTTCATCCGCACCGGAGATCCCAACGGTAACGACCTGAACGGGGAGAAGCTGCCCCGCTGGGAGACCTGGGAGGAGGACGCGCCCAACGCCATGATGTTCCTTTCAGACGGCGCACAGCCCGTGTGCGATCAGCCGACGGCCTTCCGTCAGTTCCTGACAGACCGGATCATGGACAGAATCCGGAAAGGCTGATCCCGCCGGAAGATGCAATTGCGCTCCGTCTGTGGTATAATCTGTCCGTACCGGTTTTCCGGTGCGGACGTTTGCATATCCGCGCGCGCTGGCGCGATACCCATTCGGACAGCGATATTTCATTCTGAACGGGGAATTTGGCAGACATCATGAAGAAACAGTGGAAAAAACAATGGTACCGGCTGGACAACGCGGCGCTGATCTTTCCGGCCATTATCCGGAAAAACTGGAACAACGTCTTCCGCGTCGCGGTGACGCTCCATGAGCAGGTGGATCCGGAGACCCTCTCCCGGGCGGCGGCGGATCTGAAGCCGCGCTTCCCGACGATCTTCGTCCGACTGAAGGCCGGCTTCTTCTGGTATTATCTGGAAACCATTCAGGAGGCTCCCCGGGCGGAGAAGGATTTTGCCTATCCGCTGACGCATATGTCCCGGAAGGAGCTGAAGACCTGCTGCGTACGTATCCTGTATTATGAAAACCGGATCGCGGTGGAGATGTTCCATTCCGTTTCGGACGGGAGCGGCGCGATGGTCTTTCTGCAGAATCTGACGGCGCGCTACCTGGAAATCCGATACGGGATGACGGTACCGCCTGAAAAGGGAATTGTCGACTGGCAGGAGGAACCGCATCCGGAGGAAACCCGGGACTGCTTCCAGCTGTGTACGGCGGACCGGGCCATCGGCCGGGCGGAGGAAAATGCCTATCACCTGACCGGCAACCCGGAGGAGGGTCTCTTCCGCCATATTGTGATGGGCATCGTGCCGACGGAAAAACTCCTGGAAAAGGCGCATGAACAGAAGGTCACGGTCACGGCTTACCTGGCTGCCGTCATGGCGGAGGCGGTGCAGAAGCGGCAGGAGGAGGAAGGAAAACCGCGGAAGCGGATGAAACCGGTCAAGATCACCATCCCCGTGAACCTTCGGAAAACCTTCGGACTCAATACCATGCGCAATTTCGCCCTGGCGGTGAATATCGGCTTTGACCCGCGGCTGGGGGATTACACCCACCCGCAGGTCTGTCAGCTGATGCATCATCAGCTGGCCGCGGAGACGATTCCGCAGCGGATGGCCGGGCGGGTGACGAAGAACGTGGAGGAGCAGACGAATGCGGTGCTCCGCCTGGTTCCGCTGTTCATCAAGCGCATCGTCATGCGGATGGTCTACTCCCTCAGCGGGGAAAGCAAGGGATGCCTGAACGTATCCAATATCGGCGTGATCTCGCTGCCGGAAGTGATGAAGCCGTATATCGAACGGTTTGAGTTCATTATCGGGGTTCAGTATTCCTATCCGAACAACTGCTCCGTTGTGACGTGGGAAGGGAATACATATATCAGCATGATCCGGGGGATCCGGGAATCCGAGCTGGAGCGGCTGTTTTTCTCCCGCCTGGTGGAGGAAGGCATCCCGGTCGAGATCGAGAGCAACTGACAACGAGGAGATTTCGCAGATGTACTGTATTCATTGCGGGGTGAAGCTGCAGGAAAACGCGTCGGAATGCCCCCTGTGCCATACGCCGGTGGTGACGGTGCCGATGCCGGCGTCCGCGGGAAGGAACCGGTATTCGGACCGGTATCCGGAGCCGGCGCAGAATCACGGAAAGGTCCTGACGCTCGCCCTGATTACGACGGTGATGATTGCCGCGGGGATCAGCTGCCTGATCTACTGCCTGCGCAATGCGGGCGGCGCGGCCTGGGCCGGCTATGTGCTGCTGGGGGAGGCGCTGGTCTGGGTGTGCCTGATCATGCCGTGGCTGTTTCCGCGCTGGCGGCCGATGATCTTTCTGCCGATCGACTTCGTATGCATCGGCGGCTTTCTGCTGTATGTCTGTCTGAAGACGGGCGGCAGCTGGTTCCTGTCCTTCGCCTTTCCGGTGACGGCGCTGGTCGCGCTGCTGACGCTGGCGGGCGTGGCCATGATGCGGTATATCAAGCAGGGCAGGCTCCGGCTGATGAGCCTGCTGCTGATCGCCATCGGGCTGAGCTTCATGCTGATTGAATTCTTTCAGCACATCACCTTCGGTACGCCGATGTTCGTCTGGTCGCTGTACTGCGTGGCCAGCCTCTGCGCCATCGGCATTTTCCTGTTCATCGCCAGCCTGATCCCGCCGATGCGGGCATACCTGCGGAAAAAGTTCTTCTTCTGAATCATTATTCTTTCATGACCGGAGGAATCACCATGACCGATTATGCAGTCCTTATGCAGCAGGCATCCGCGCTGCTGGAGGAGGAGCCTTCCTTCGTGGCGGCCATGAGCAATCTTTCCGCCCTGATCGCGGAGAACCTGCCGGATCTGAACTGGGCCGGATTCTATCTGGCCCATGGGGAGATGCTGACGGTCGGCCCCTTCCAGGGAAAACCGGCCTGCATTCATATTCCCTTTGGGCGGGGCGTCTGCGGAACGGCGGCGGTCCGGGATGAGACGGTCCTGGTGCCGGATGTGCATCTGTTCCCCGGGCATATCGCCTGCGACAGCGCTTCGCGGTCCGAAATCGTGATTCCCCTGCACCGGGACGGGAAGGTGGCGGGCGTGATGGATATCGACAGTCCGCTCCTGAACCGTTTTACGGATGCGGACCGGAAGGGACTGGAGCAGCTGGCCGCGCTCATGGATGAAAAGCTCGCGTATTGAAGAAAGAGCTTCTGACGGATAAAATGCCGACAAAAAAATAGCACGGGAACCTTATTGTTTTTGCAATCATCTTATGATAGAATGATCAAGGTTGTGAACGTTACAGACATTTGTATATTTTTGGAAAGGTGGGCTCAGCATGGAACAGCTGCAGTTTAATAAGGGGGATGTTGTCTTCCGGGAAGGGCAGTACGGCGACTGCTTCTATCAGATCAACAGCGGCGCGGTGGAAACGGTGGTCCGCTTCGGCGAGGCGGATGAGCAGAAGCTGGCGGAGCTGAAAGCCGGCGATCTCTTTGGCGAAATGGCCGTCTTCGAGGCCTATCCCCGCAGCGCGACGATCGTCGTGAAGGAGGACGGGACCCGGCTGACCCGGATCTCGGAGAAGGATATCAACGCATTCTTTGCCAAGAACCCCGGGATGATCCTGGAGGTCATGCGGCATCTGAGCAGCCGCATCCGCGAGCTGACGCTGGAATATAACGAAGCGAAGGCCGCGCTGGACAGCGCTGAGTCTGCGAAAGCGTCGGAGAGCCTGATGAGCAGGATCCTGCGATTCCTTTCCTTCGGCCGCGGTGCGGCATCCGGGGAAAGCGCGGAGGCGATCCGGGAGAAGAACGCGGTCAGCGTCCGGGAAGGATACCACTGCAGGGTTCAGTCCTACTCGACCGGAACGGTGATCTTCCGTGAAGGGGAGACCGCGAATTGCATGTACGATATCCACTGGGGCAAGGTGGGCATCTTTACCGGTTACGGAACGGATCACCAGAACCTGCTGACGGAGCTGACCGTCAACCAGTTCTTCGGCGAAATGGGCATGATCGAGGAGGAGCCCAGAAGCGCGACGGCTGTTGCCCTGGAGAACAATACCACGCTGGAAGTCATCTATCCGGAGGATCTGGAGGAGCTGTTCAGCAAGAATCCCGCCAAGGTGGAAATGATCATCCGCCACCTGTCCTACCGGCTCAGAAGGCTGACGGACGATTATATGGACGTCTGTGACCAGCTGGCCCGGCGGGCGGGAAAATAACCGACGGATTCAACAGGGATGGATCCCTGTGAATAAAAAAAAAGGAGGAACCTCAACATGAAGAAACTGGTAGCCCTGATTCTGGCGCTGATGCTGGCGCTGAGCTGCACCGCGGTCTTCGCGGAAGCCAAGTCCGAGTACAACATCCACGTACTGGTCTGGAAGTTTGACGACACCTACGGCTCCAGCGTTCGCCAGGGCATGCTCAAGTGGGCGGAGATCGTTGGCGAGGAGCTGGGCGTGAAGATCAACCTGACCATGGATGACGCGCAGGACAACATGGCGCAGCAGGTGGAACAGTGCGTCCGCGTATCCGGCAATTCGGATATCGACTTCGTGATCATCAACCTGGCGGAGCCGGCAGGCGGCCAGACGCTGGTGGACACGCTGAAGGAGAAGAACATCCCCTTCCTGTTCTACAACATTCCGCCGTCTGAAGAGACCTATGACTCCGTTGTCAAGCAGACCGGATCCTTCTTCGTCGGCACGCTGCCGCGCGAAGCGGGCGACATGCAGGGCGAAATCCTGGCGGATCTGTGGAATGCGGACTCCGCGAAGCTGGACAAGAACGGCGACGGAACCATTCAGTTCGTCGAGTTCAAGGGCGTGGCCAACAACCCCGAAGCGATTGCCCGGACCCAGTATTCCGAAGAGACGGCCCGCGAGCTGGGCGTTCCGCTGGAAATGGTGACCGACGTGATCGTGGCGGACTGGGATACCACCAAGGCCAACGATGCGATGCTGTCCACCTGGCAGGCGCACAAGGAAATCGAACTGGTTTTCGCCAACAACGATGACATGGCCATGGGCGTTATCGCGGCCCTGAATCAGGACGGCTACAACACCGGCAACGAAGGCGATCCTTCCATCGCCGTGATCGGCGTGGACGCGACCGATGCCGCGATCGAAGCCATCAAGGCCGGCAGAATGACCGCGACGGTCAAGCAGGACGGCGACGCCATGGGCGAGGCCAACATCCGCTTCGCGATGAACTGGCTGCTGAACGGCACCTGGTATGACGGACTCGATCAGTATAAGCTGAATGACGACGGATGCTCCGTGTACATTCCTTATGCCAAGATCACCACGGAGAACGTGGGCGAATAATTCCTTCAGGGAATCATTTCCTGTACGGTTCCGGCAGCTTCGGCTGCCGGAACCGTATTCAGATATTTCAAGAGTAAAGAGTGGTGAAACCGGATGATGCCTGAGCATCAGGAACCTTACCTGCTGGAAATGACGGATATCGAAAAATCCTTTCCGGGCGTCAAGGCGCTGGATCATGCCAAGCTGCAGCTGCGGGCCGGAACGGTTCACGCCCTGATGGGCGAGAACGGTGCCGGAAAGTCCACGCTGATGAAGTGCCTGTTCGGGATCTATACGCGGGACGGCGGAACGATCACCATGAACGGAAAGCCGGTCACGTTTATCAGCCCCCGGGACGCGCTGGACAACGGTGTGGCCATGGTGCATCAGGAGCTGAACCAGGTGCTCCGGCGCAACGTGATGGAGAACGTCTGGCTGGGCCGATTCCCGACGACGAAGCTGGGCACGGTGGATACGCGCCGGATGTATGCCGACACCAAGGCGGTTTTCGACCGGCTGGAGATCGACGTGGATCCGAAGCAGATCATCGGCGAGCTGTCGGTTTCCAAGCGTCAGATGGTGGAAATCGGCAAGGCGGTCTCCTATGACGCGAAGATCCTGGTGCTGGACGAGCCGACGAGCTCGCTGACCGAGGACGAGGTGGAACACCTGTTCCGGATCATGAACCGCCTGACGGCGGAGGGCGTGGGCATCATCTATATCAGCCACAAGATGGATGAAATTCTGCGGATTTCCGATGATGTGACGATCATGCGGGACGGGCAGTGGATTGATACAAAGCCTGCGAAGGAACTGACCAAGGCGGAAATCATCCGGCTGATGGTTGGCCGGGAAATGAACAACCAGTTCCCGCCCAAGAACAATCAAATCGGCGAGGTACTGCTGGATGTCAGGAATCTTTCCGGCAGGTACGAGCCGACATGTCACGATGTGACATTCCAGCTGCACCGGGGCGAAGTGCTCGGTGTGGCCGGCCTGGTGGGCTCCCGGCGGACGGAGCTGCTCAATACGCTTTTCGGATATTTTACCAAGGGCGGCGGGGAAGTCGCCATGGAGGGAAAGCAGATCAGCAACTCCACCACGGCGGAGGCCCGGAAAAACGGCTTTGCCCTGATCACGGAGGAACGCCGGGCAACCGGGATCTTCGGGGAAAATTCCATCCTGTTCAATTCGATCATCGCGAACGTGGACAACTATGGAAAGCCGCTTCTGAATAACCGCAAAATGGTGAAGGATACGGACTGGGTCATCGATTCCATCAAGGTGAAGACGCCGTCCAGGAAGACGCTGATCAAGAGCCTGTCCGGCGGCAATCAGCAGAAGGTGATTATCGGCCGGTGGCTGCTGACCCAGCCGGATGTGCTGCTGCTGGACGAACCGACCCGGGGCATCGACGTCGGCGCGAAGTATGAAATCTATCAGCTGATTCTGAACCTGGCGGAGGAGGGCAAGGGCGTGATGATGGTCTCGTCCGAAATGCCGGAGCTGCTGGGCATCTGTGACCGGATCCTGGTCATGTCCAACGGACGGCTGGCCGGCATCGTGGAAAGAGGCAGGGACTTCGGCGACATCCCGGGAGAGCAGGAAACCATCATGGCGCTGGCGGCCAAGTATGTGTGATGAGGTGACAGGGAAATGACGAAGAAGAGAATAATCAGCATCATCATGCTGGTCGTCCTGGCGGCCGGTATTGCGTGCTTTGTTTACGGGGTAACCGGTACAGGCATTTACGAGAACGCCGCGAAGATGATGGGGACGGATAAGAAGGCGGCCATGTCCTATATCCAGAATCCCCAGACCCTGACGGAGCTGGGATCCATGTCCAAAATCGGCGCGGATTCCATGAAGGATTTCCTGAAAAGCATCGGCGCGGACGCAGCTGCCGTGGACCGTGCGGTGAGCGAGCGGGCCGCCTATGAGGATGCGGCGGCTAAGGCGAAGGACAAGGACAGCTTCCTGGCCTGGGTCAGCAAGGTGGATGAAACCGTCACCGCTGACAACTATGCGGACCTGGTCAAGGACCGGGACCGGATCGGCGCGATGCGGGATCAGATGGTCATGGAGCAGCTGGGCCTGTCCGAGGCGGATTTCGCCAAGGTCGCCTCCAATGAGGAACTGCTGGGCATGTATCAGCAGAATCTGCCGAAGCTGCTGGATAACAGCCATATGACCAGCGCTGTTGTCATTCAGTTCGTCGGCATCATCCTGATCGTGGCTGCGCTGGCCTACTTCCTGATTCAGGCGATGGACATCAAGCCGCGCCAGAGAACCAGGGCGGCCAACCCCAAGGTCACCAAGGTGACGACGTTCCTGCTGAATTATGCGCTGTTCATTATCATGGGCCTGATCCTGGTGGTGGTTTCCATCATCCGGATTGACTTCCTGAGCATGACCAACGTGCTGAACATTCTTCAGAATGCTTCCACCAAGGGTATCCTGGCGCTGGGCTGCGCCGGACTGATTGTGCTGGCCGGTACGGACCTGTCCATCGGCCGCGTGCTTGGCGTTTCCGCGGCGGTGACCGCATCCCTGGTTCAGTCCACGACGTACGTCAGCCGCATGTACCCGACGATGACGAGCTCCCTGGGCACCCTGGGTCTCCTGGTTCCGCTGTTCGCTTCCATCGCGGTGGCGGTGGCGTTCTGCATGATCAACGGATTCGGCGTGGCAAAGCTGCATCTGCATGCCTTCATCGTGACCCTGGGCACGCAGCTGATCGCCTATGGCGTCAACTGCCTCTACATCGAGTCGCAGCCTTCCGGAACGGCGCAGGCGCTGTCCACCTTTGACCCGAATTTCCTGAACATCGCGGCAGGTGCCTTCTATATCGGCGAGCTGCGGGTTCCGATCGTGGTGATCTACTTTATCGTGCTGGCCCTGATCGTCTGGGTCATCTGGAACAAGACGAAGCTGGGCAAGAACATGTTCGCCGTCGGCGGCAATACGGAAGCCGCGGCCGTATCCGGCGTCAACGTGGCCAAGACCATCATGCTGGTTTACCTGATGGCCGGCGTGCTGTACGGTATCGCTTCCTTCCTGGAGGCGGCACGGATCACGGCGGTCGGCGCAAATACCGGCCTGAACTATGAAACGGACGCGATCAGCGCGGTCGTGGTCGGCGGCGTCAGCTTCTCCGGCGGCGTCGGTACGATTCAGGGCGTTGTCATCGGCGCGATCATCCTGCAGGCCATCGTGTATGCGCTGCAGTTCCTGGGCGTCAACCCGTATATCCAGTATATCATTCGCGGTCTGATCATCATCCTGGCGGTGTCGATCGACGTGAGAAAGTACATCGTAAAGAAGTAATCGGATGAAGAACGAGCTTGATCCCCGGGCGGCCCGGGAAGAGATGGAAATGGCGAAGACGCAGTCGGAGAGAACCTTCTCCCGGGAGCAGAAGCTCCCCCGGCGGTATCGCCTGTATGACAAAATCAAGGAGAATGTGTCGCTGCGGACGGTGGATGCGGTGATCGTCATCACGTCCATTCTGATCGTGGCGGCCCTGGTGGTCGGCATCCTGACCGCCACGCCGCCTCAGTAACGGTTTTTCTCCCCGCCTGCCGGCGGGGAGTTTTCCTTTTTTCCTGATCCTGGCAACGATTGTTTTTTCTTGTTCTTTTTGGTTCAAATTCAGCCGTTCTGTTGACTTTGACCGTGCGATGTGATAAAGTTGTTCTATCAAATTGCAGGCGGAACGACCTGCAAAAATCAAAAAAGGAGCGTATCGGTATGAAAAAGTTTCTGTCTGTTCTCCTGTGTCTGCTGATGGTCTGCGTAAGCATCAGCGCTCTCGCGGAAGGCGAGAAGGTCGGCGTGTCCATGCCCACCAAGGACCTGCAGCGTTGGGTGCAGGACGGTGAAAACATGGAGAAAGAGCTGAAGGCTGCCGGTTTCGAAGTGGAACTGCAGTATGCTTCCAACGATGTTCCCACCCAGCTGAACCAGGTTGAAACCATGGTTGACAACGGCTGCAGCGTCATCGTGATCTCCGCGATCGAAGGTTCCTCCCTGGGCACCGCTCTGGCGAAGGCCAAGGAAAAGGGCATCAAGATCATCGCTTATGACCGGCTGCTGATGGACTCTGACGCGGTTGACTACTATGCCACCTTCGACAACTACATGGTTGGTACCGTGCAGGGCAACTATGTGAAGGAAAAGCTGGATCTGGACAACGCGGAAGGCCCCTTCTACATCGAGTTCACCGCCGGCGACCCCGGTGACAACAACGCGGGCTACTTCTTCAACGGCGCGTTCGACGTGCTGAAGCCCTACATCGACAGCGGCAAGCTGGTGGTCCGTTCCGGCCAGACTGCGTTCGAGCAGGTTGCGACCCCCACCTGGAAGACCGACGTGGCTCAGAAGCGCGCCGATGATATTCTGACCGCCTACTATGCCAACGGCGAACAGCTGGATGTGTGGCTCTGCTCCAACGACTCCACCGCTCTGGGCGTCACCAACGCGCTGGACAACTACACCGGCGAAGGCTGGCCGATCATCACCGGTCAGGACTGCGACATCGCCAACACCAAGAACATGATCGCCGGCAAGCAGGCCATGTCCGTCTTCAAGGACACCCGGACCCTGGCCGCCCGCGTCGTGACCATGATCAAGCAGATCCTGGGCGGCGAAGAAGTTGAAGTGAACGACACCGAGACCTACAACAACAACGTGATCACCGTTCCGTCCTATCTGTGCGAGCCCGTGTTCGCGGATGCCAACAACTACAAAGAGCTGCTGATCGACTCCGGCTACTACACCGAGGATCAGCTCCAGTAATTCCCTCAGGTCAATGATTCGCGATGCAGGCGGGCCCAGCCCGCCTGCATCGTTTAAGGCACGGAAAGTCCGTAGCGTTTCAGTCTGATCAAAGTTCCGGCCCCCTCTCCGGGGAAGGCCGGAAAGCTGGAGGAATACCATGGCGAACATTCTGCTGGAAATGAGGCACATCACCAAGACATTCCCGGGCGTCAAAGCGCTGGACAACGTGAACTTCCAGGTGGAAGAGGGCGAAATCCATGCGCTGGTGGGCGAAAACGGCGCCGGCAAATCCACTCTGATGAACGTGCTGAGCGGCATCTATCCCTACGGAACCTACGAAGGGGATATCGTATACAACGGCAAGGTATGCAAATTCAATACCATCAAGGATTCTGAAAAACTGGGAATCGTCATCATTCACCAGGAGCTGGCCCTCGTGCCGGAGATGACGATCGGCGAAAACATGTATCTGGGCAATGAGCGGGGCCACAGGCTGGCCATTGACTGGAATACCACCTATTCCGAAGCGGACAAATATCTGAAGATGGTGGGCCTTTCCGAAAGCTCCAAGACGCAGGTCAAGGACATCGGTACCGGCAAGCAGCAGCTGGTGGAAATCGCCAAGGCGCTGGCCAAGCAGGCGAAGCTGCTGATTCTCGACGAGCCCACATCCTCCCTGAACGAAGAAGACTCCCGCGCGCTGCTGGATCTGATGCTTGGCTTCAAGAAGCAGGGAATGACCATGATCATCATTTCCCACAAGCTCAATGAGGTCGCCTACGTAGCGGATAAGATAACGGTGGTTCGTGACGGTGCCACCATCGAGACGATTGATAACCATGGCACGGAACCGGTCAGCGAGGAGCGGATCATCAAGGGCATGGTCGGACGCGAAATGACCAACCGTTTCCCGAAACGGGAAAACGTGACGATCGGCGATGTCATGATGGAGGTCGATGACTGGACGGTTCATCATCCGCTGTATCCGGAGCGCAAGGTGGTGGACAATGTATCCATGTACGTCCGCAAGGGCGAGGTGGTCGGCATCTACGGCCTGATGGGCGCGGGACGCACGGAGCTGGCGATGAGCATCTTCGGTCACAGCTACGGCGTGAACATCACCGGCAAGCTGAAGATCAACGGGAAGGAAGTCCACCTGAAGAAGAGCGCCGCCGATGCGATCAAACACAAAATTGCCTATGTGACCGAGGACCGGAAGGGCAATGGCCTGGTGCTGAGCCAGTCCATCAAGGTCAACACCTCCCTGGCCCATCTCGACGCGGTTTCCAGCCACACGGTGATCGACGGCGACAAGGAGTATGCCGTGGCGGAGGAATACCGGGAGAAGCTGAAAACCAAAACCCCGACGGTGGAGCAGCTGGTCGGAAACCTGTCCGGCGGCAACCAGCAGAAGGTGCTCCTGGCCAAATGGATGTTCGCGGAGCCGGATATCATGCTGCTGGATGAACCGACCCGCGGCATCGACGTCGGCGCCAAATATGAGATTTACTGCATCATCAATGACCTGGCTGCGGCCGGAAAGTCCGTGGTCATGATCTCCTCCGAACTGCCGGAGGTGCTCGGCATGAGCGACCGGATCTACATCATGAACGAGGGCCGGTTCGTGGGTGAAATGAAAGCCAGCGAGGCCACGCAGGAGAAGATCATGGCGGTCATTCTCCAGTCGGGAAGGGGTGCTTGACGATGAATGAAAACCGAATGAGCGTAGGCGCTTTTTTCCAGAAATACACGATGGTGATCGCCCTGGTGGCGGTGGTGATCTTCTTCGCCATCGCCACCGGCGGCAACTCCCTGATGCCGGGCAGCATCAATAACCTGATTTCCCAGAACGGATACGTGTTTGTGCTGGCGGCCGGCATGCTGCTGTGCATCCTGACCGGCGGCAATATCGATCTGTCCGTCGGCTCCGTGGTGTGCTTTACGGCGGCTGTCGGGTGCGTGATGATGGCCAGCAAGATCAACATGTGGATCGCGGTCCTCGCGATGCTGGCGATCGGCCTGCTGATCGGCACCTTCCAGGGCTTCTGGATCGCGAAGCTTCGCGTGCCGGCATTCATCGCCACCCTGTCCGGCATGTATGCCTTCCGCGGCTTCTCCAACGTGGTGCTCGGCGGCTTCCGGGTCGACATTACCAATGAACAGTTCCTGATCCTCTTCGGCGGCGGGCGCGAATGCTATGTGCCCGATTTTATCCGCCAGTGGACAGGAACCACGGGGAAACCCAATCTGACCTGCCTGGCGATCGGCGCGATCGCGATCCTGGTCTACGTCCTGATGACGGTACGGAAAATCATGGTTCAGCGGAAGCTGAATATCCATCAGTCCATTCCGGGCCAGGTCATCACCACCGTGCTGATCTCCGGCGTCATCGGCTTTATCGTCTGGCAGCTGTCCAACCTTCGCGGCTTTCCGACGGTGCTGATCTGGATTGCGCTGGTGCTTGGGATCTACCAGTACATCACGACCAAGACGGCCATGGGCCGCCATCTCTACGCGGTCGGCGGCAACGAGAAGGCCACGGCGCTTTCCGGCGTCAAGACGCGGAATGTGTACTGGTTCGCCTATGCCAGCATGGGCCTGATGGCCGGACTGGCCGGGATCCTGACGGCGGCGCGCGCCAAGGGCATCGACCCGGTTTACGGCGAGGGCTATGAAATGGACGCCATCGCCTCCTGCTTCATCGGCGGCGCTTCCGCTTACGGCGGGATCGGCAAGGTTTCCGGAATGATCATCGGCGCGGTGCTGATGGGCGTCATCAATCAGGGCATGAACATGGTCGGCGTGGACTCCAACCTGCAGAAGGTCGTCAAGGGCCTGGTGCTGCTGGGAGCCGTCGTCTTCGATGTGCTGTCCAAGCGGCAGAAGCGGTAAAGGAAAGGAGGATGGCGAAAGATGGATAAACCTGTTGCGAATCAGTCCAATATCCGGAAGGCGGATCCTGCTTCCCTGCTGAAGAAGAATGCCATGCTCATCATTCTGGTGCTGGTATATATCTTTTTCACGATCATGACGAATGGGCGGATGTTCCGGCCGAACAGCTTTGCCTCCCTGATCAATCAGAATGCCTATGTGTATATCCTCGGGTGCGGCATGCTCATGTGCATGCTGACCGGCGGCAACATCGATCTGAGCTGCGGCGCCTTCGTGTGCCTGCTGGGCGCGCTGGGCGGCATGATGATGGTTCACTGGGGCATGGGCACCGCGATTTCCATCATCGCGCTGCTGGCCATCGGCGTGGTGTACGGGTGCGCGCTCGGCGCGATCATCGCCTATGTGCACGTTCCCCCGTGGATTGCGACCCTGGCGGGCTATCTGGCCTTCCGCGGTCTGGGCACGGCCATTCTGGGCGTGTCGACGACCAACTCCATTTCCTTCAACAACAACCAGGAATTCCTGAGCATCTTCTCCGGCACGCTGTTCAAAACGCCGGAGGGCACGCTCAACTGGCCCTGCCTGATCGTGGGGCTGGTGGCTGCGGCGCTGGTGATTCTGCTGGTATTCCGCAACCGGGCCGTCCGGCTGAAAAAAGGGTATGAAGTGGATCAGATCGGCATGGATGTTGCCAAGAGCGCGCTCAGCGCGGCAGCCATCATTCTGGTCATGTACAAGCTGGCCTATTCCGGCGGCATTCCGACCGCCCTGGTCTGGGTCGGTGCGGTGGTACTGTTCTACAGCTTCATCACCAGCAAGACCACGATCGGCCGTCACTTCTATGTCGTGGGCGGCAATATCGAGGCGGCGCGCCTCTCCGGCGTCAATACCCGCCGGATCATGTTCATCGCCTATCTGAACATGGCGATTCTGACCTCGATCGCTGCCATGACAACGGTCAGCCGCTTCACCGCGGCCAACGCGGACGCCGGCAAGAACTTCGAGATGGATGCGATTTCCGCCTGCGTTGTGGGCGGCGTTTCCGCCAGCGGCGGAGCGGGTACCGTGCTGGGCATGGTGATCGGCGCCACGCTGATCGGCGTGATCAACCTGGGCATGTTCCAGGTCAATCTGGATGCCAACTATCAGCGCGTGGTCAAGGGCTTCGTGCTGCTGGCCGCCGTCGTGTTCGATATCCTGTCCAAGAAGAAGGCCAAGTAAGGAACCGTCCGGATCAACTGATTCCCCCGTGGCATCCGTCACGGGGGAACATTCTGAAAGGGGAACTTTTTCGAATTGAACAACAAGCAGAACCGATCCTATCTTTACGGCGTGGTGGGAGGTTACCTTCTGTACCTGGCTTATGAGCTTTTTGCCGCCAGGGAGGATCCCAACACGACCATGACGCCGGCGGTGCGCTGGCTGTTCGTCGGCCTGTTTATCGTGGCGGGCGTCTTTCTGCTGATCTGGGCGACCCGCCTCTGGATCGCGGCGCGGAAAGAGAAGGATGAAGTGGAAAAACCGCCGGAGGATCCCAAAGGGATGAAATAGGCTCCGGCCGAAGGAATCGGAAAGGATCTTGAATGAAGGACTATCTCGATGAAATCAGACAGGCGTTCATCGCCTATCGGACCGCGCTGCAGGAAGCGGAACGGAAGCGGAAACCGACGGACGGCCTGCTCGGCTTCGGCCGTGCGCTGAAGGATGACCCGTGCCATGAGCGCCTCGATGAGGAGGTTCAGACCATCGTGGATGAGGCGGCCGCCGGAGAGCTGCCCGCGGAGACGGCGGCATCCCTTGCCGATGCGCTTTTGTTTCCGGACAGCACGCCGCCCTGGCCCCTGTCGGCCCAGTGGATGCTTCGGGCCGAGGAGCGGCATGCGCTGAAGCTGATTCCCTTTCTTGCGAAGGCAGACGCCGCGGATCTGGCCGGACGGTACGCCGCCAAGTACCGCCCGTGGGACCGGCTGCCCGCCCAGAAAACCGTGCTCCAGGAACTGAAAAAACGGGGCAATGGCGACTGAACATATTGGGTTTGCAGAAATGAGGAGACGGCTGTCGGTCCGGCGGGGAAAAGCGCGGGGAATCTTGAATTGTCCGCTGAACATGGTATAATTTTTCCTGCAGACAGATTCAAATACCGTCCGGAGGTTTGAAATGAACAGAATCGCGAAGTTTTTCCGGGATTATTCCACCGCAAGGTTCCTGCTTCCCGTCGGCGTTCTTGCCATCGTTTTCGGCATCGTTTTTCTGGGAATCGTCAACACCCGTTCCGCCTATCCGCAGACGGACGCGGTGGTTTCCTCATCCGAGCTGTACGAAGCGGCCTATGATGAAGGCGGCACACACCACGATGCGACCTACAGGATCATGGTCAGATATACCGTGGACGGCACGGAGTATGAAGAGGAGTTCGGCATCGGGGAGGATACGAAGGTGGGTACGGTGGTCCGGATTGACTACAATCCCAACGATCCGACCAGCATTTCCAAGCCGACCGGCATTCTGGTTCCGATCGCGGTGATCGCTGCCGGTGCGGCCGCGCTCATCGGTGGAATCATCAGCGTTCTCCGTACCCGGGAAAAGAATCAAAGACTGAAACAGCAGGAGGAGGAATGGGCCAATGGCAGGTAAAACGTATCTCTTTCAGCCGGAAAAAAAGGTGATGAAGCAGGGCTATTTCATGACGGATGAAAGTGAAGGCATCGTGTACGAAGCGAAAATGCTGAAACAGCCGCTGCTGGGCGCCATGGAGTTCGAATTTGTGAATCATGTGAGCGGGAAAACCGAGACGCACAAGGTGGGAAAGACCCTGACCACGGAAAGCGGAGCGGGCGGCATCGTTTCAGCGCTTTCCCAGAAATCCCGATTCAAGTTCGACGGGACGAATATCTGGGACTACCTGCACGATGCGGGCATCCGGATTGAGACGGGCCTCGCCGGCGGAAAGCTGGGCATGCGCTATGAGGTAACGCTGAAGGGGCAGCCCATGGCCTCCCTGGAAAGCACAACGCCCGGCGGGAAAAGCATCATAACCAGCAAGCACTACTACAATGTAACCACGGAGGAGGAGAACCTGGATCTGGCTTTTCTGACAGCGTTTGCGATCGCCAGGACGGATCAGGCGATATATAACTGACACAAAAACGCGCACCGGCCGGAAGGAGCTTCCGGCTGTTTTTTTTCTTGCACCGGAAAAGCGGATCGCGCCGGCCGGGCACACCGAAGTTCCACCGGGAGAACCCTTCGGGGCGCCTGAAGCGGATGCCATGAAACAAAAGCAGCCAATCATGAGTTGAGTGCCCGGAAAACAGGAGGTTTCAGTCATATCAGCCACCCTGTCCGGCATCATGGCTTTGATCCTGAAAAAAGCCGGTCAGCACAGTCTGCTTTCCGGCCATCATTACTTGGATTTTATCGTAGCGGATCACGATTTACTGAACAGATTTCACCGAGCCATCGAAGCATCCGCATCGGTGGGAACGCGGTCTTCCGCGTAATCCGCGAGCCAGTCGAATTCGCCGGTCTTCTCCACTTCTTCGCCATAAATGGTCTTCCAGTCATCCCGCATCAGATTCCTCCGTTCATATGCCTGAAGGGTCATTAAACTGTGCGCTTCTTATATGATAGCGGCAGAGCAAACCTCAAGTCAAGGCGCTTTCAGAGAAAAAAGGGATCCTCCCGCATGGGTACGGGAGGATCCGGATTCTGCATCAGGGAGCTTTTTCCAGAAAGGAGGTCATGACATAGCCCTCGACGGTGTCCGTCCGGACCTTTGCCCATCCGGGCACGTCCAGATCATCCAGCACGATCAGCTTCTGGTGCTTTCTGAGCGTCATGACGATGGAGGCGATGGGGGAGGGAGCGGACCGGAGGTTCAGGGTGGAACCGTCGGAGATTCCCTCCACGGAGGCGATCCATGCTCCGGCGGGAAGGTTTTCCTCCGTGACCGGCATCAGCGTCGGCGCCGGGGCGGAGGAGGGAGCGGGCGTCGCTGCCGGAGCGGGGTCCGCCAGGAGCGGGTTCACCGTTGAAAGAACGGAAGGCTGTCTTGCATATGTTTCCAGCGCGCTTTCCGGGAAATAGAAGGACAGAATTTCTTTGTACGTTTTTTCTCCCTCGGAGGCCATATACTGGGCGCCGCGCTGGCTGAGGCCGACGCCGTGGCCGAAGCGGGAGGTGGTCAGGCGGAAGCTCTCCTCGTCCTCCGTCACGGTCAGCAGCTCGTTGCCGGATCCGTTGATGGCCAGTCCCAGGGCATCCAGCACATCCGGGAAGATATTCAGGGTCACGGTATATGAGCCCGCGGATTCATAGGGGCCCAGCGTGCCCCCGTTCAGCTTCCGGCCGGAAACATCCAGGGTGACCTCCAGCTCCGTCATCAGGCGGCTGGGAGCGTCATACTTCGGCGTTTTGGCCGCCACGGCGGAAATCCGGTCAATCCGGAAGGTGGATTCATCCCCGGACAGGCCGGTTTTTTTCCAGGCGTCGTCACGCGTCACCGCCTCGCGCAGCAGCCGGGCGATGCGGCGGTACAGGACGCTTCCGTCCTTCGGGAGCGATGCGCTCCGGGTCAGGCTCGACGGATTCTCCCGGTCCCATTCATCGTCCCTGATTTCGTATTTGCCGGCGGTCGGCGCCGTTCCCCATACATGGGAAGGAATCTCCGTCTGGCCGCCGTTGCTGGCGGAATAGTAGCATTCGACCAGTTTTCCGCCGCGGGTCAGCACCTGGCCGGCGGTTTCGGAGACCGCCCGGGCGGCGTTTTCGTTGGCGGCGGAGACGCCCCTGAAGACCTGATCGTTCGTGGTGTCCACCACGTCCCAGCTCCGGTCCCGGCTGACCCGGTTCAGCGCATAGGTCCGGGCACAGACGGCCTGGGCCTTCAGCGCCTCCAGCGGAAAGCTGTCGCTCATCTCGTAGGGAACGACGCCGCACAGGTAATCCTCCATATCCAGCGTCAGGACGGGCTGCAGCCTGTCCTCGGAGATGGTCAGGGAAAGATCCCCGGGATACAGCCCGGCGCTGCCGATATACAGGCCGGAGGCGGCGGAACCGCCGCTCTGCTGCCGGGTCAGGGTGACGGAGGAACCCAGGGGAGCCGTGAAGGCTGTATGGAACAGAACGATCTGCCCGTCCCGCAGGCGGAGGGTAAAGGCTTCTCCGGACTTCATCAGCAGCTCCGTGCCGTTTTTCCCTTCAAGCAGGCAGGCCCCCTCCGGGGTGATCCGGGCATGATCGGTCAGTCCGAGCCGCCGGAGCAGCACCCGGAGCGGCGGCGCGGTCCGGCTTTCCGCGCAGACCGGCATGGCAGGCCACAGGAGCAGCAGAGACAGGAGCAGGCAAAGGATCCGTTTTTTCATGGAAGTGAACCTCCGGAATCATTCGGGATGCCGGCAGACCAGACTGACGGGAAGCATAATCTGCTGGGGCGGGAGGGAGGGTTCATGAATGCGGCGGCGGATCAGATCCACCGCGATCCGCGCTTCCTCCTGCAGCTGGGGATCGATGGAACAGATGGGCTTCATGAAGGAGATATAGCGCAGCATGTTGTCAAATCCGACGATCTCCGTCGGATGCGCGGCTGACAGCCCCCACAGGTCCATCTGGTTCATGATGTTCCATGCCTCCACATCACAGAAGGCGAAGAGGCCGGTGACGCCATCCTCCAGCCAGGTTTCCAGCCGGCGCTGCACATCCTCCTCCTGTTCAAATTCCGCATAATGAATATCCCCCTCCGGGATGCCGGCTTCCAGGCAGGCGCGCTGGAACCCGTCAAACCGCTTGCGGGAGGAGTAAACGACATGATGAAACGCAAACATTGCCAGCCGCCTGTGCCCGTGCTCAATCAGGTGTTTTCCGGCCAGATAGCCGCCCCGCTCGTCGTCGCAGATGACGCAGTCGTCCTTTTCCCCCTCCAGGTAGCGGCTGAGCAGGACGAAGGGAATCCCGGAGGAACGCAGCAGGGACAGGGCGGGGGATTCAAAGGAGCAGGGCGTGATCAGCACGCCGTCCGCCTGCCGGGACAGCGCCATTTCCACCAGGCGGGTTTCCGCCTGCGGATCGTCATTGGAGCAGAGGATGAACAGGCTGTAGCCGAGGCGTACCGCTTCCTGCTGAATCAGGTCGCACAGCGTGGCATAGAAGGGGTTCAGAATGGAGCCGACGATCATGGCCAGCGTCTTCGTGCAGCCGGAACGGAGGGAACTGGCAATATAGTTGCGGACATAGCCCATTTCCCGGGCCACCTGCTGTATTTTCAGGCAGGTTTCCCGGGAAATGTCTTCCTTATTCTTCAGCGCGCGGGAGACGGTATTGATTGTGTAGCCGGTCGCTTCCGCAATATCCTGCAGAGTGACGCGAGCGTTCTTTCTGGCCATGGATTTCTTCCTTTCGGCGGAAATGAATGTTTCGGCAAATGCCGGATGGATATCTTTCAAAACATCGGAATATTATCATGCGGAAGGAAGCGTTGTCAACGAGATTTAAAGGAATGATCGGTCAGGACAACCGATCAAAAACGGACAAGTTTTCCAAACAGGGTTGACAGTCCTGAAGGAATCCTGTATATTGACAAAGAAGACTACATTAACGTTAATGAGATGGCGAGCCGAACCAGACTAGGGCTTTCTGTTCAATGAAGGCCATGCTTGCCTGATTCATGACGGGAACCTGTTCCTGACATTCTCCGGCAGCACCACAGATGAGCGATATGCGATGGTGCTGTGGAGGCTGGGGGCGGATGGAGAACCGGCTTTTACGGATGAAAGATAAAAGAAAGGGGTATCACCACCCATGAAGAAAGCGACACTGATACTGGACAAGGATTTTTCGATCGGCGAGGTGGATCCGCGGCTGTACGGATCGTTCATTGAGCACCTGGGCCGGGCGGTGTACGGGGGCATCTATGAGCCGGGGCATCCGACGGCGGATGAGAACGGGTTCCGGCGGGACGTGATGGCGAAGGTGCGGGAGCTGGGGGTGCCGATCGTGCGGTATCCGGGCGGCAACTTCGTGTCGGGGTTCAACTGGGAGGACTCGGTGGGCCCGCGGGGGTCGCGCCCGCGGCGGCTGGATCTGGCGTGGATGACGACGGAGACGAACGAGGTGGGGCTCCATGAGTTCGTGTCCTGGGCGAAGCAGGCGAACACGGAGGTCATGTATGCCGTGAATCTGGGCACCCGGGGGCCGGACGCGGCGCGCAATGTGGTGGAATACGCCAATCATCCCTCCGGGAGTTACTGGAGCGATCTGCGGATCCGGAACGGCGCGAAGGATCCCTTCGGGATTAAGCTCTGGTGCCTGGGCAATGAGATGGACGGCCCGTGGCAGATGGGCCAGAAGACGGCGTATGAATACGGCCGGGTCGCGAATGAAGCGGCGAAGATGATGAAGTGGGTGGATCCCTCGATTGAGCTGGTGGCGTGCGGCTCCTGCGCCCATGACATGCCGACCTACGGCGCCTGGGAGATGGAAGTGCTGGATCAGTGCTACAGCAATGTGGATTACGTCTCGCTGCACCGGTATTACGGGAACCCGACCGGGGACACGCCGGGCTTCCTGGCCCGCTCCATGGATCTGGATGATTTCATCCGGGAGGTGGTGGCGATCTGCGACGCGGTGCGCGGCAAGAAGCACGCGAAGAAGCGGCTGAACCTCTCCTTCGACGAGTGGAACGTCTGGTATCATTCCAATGAACAGGACAGGGAGATCCAGAAGGCGGACAAATGGGGCCGGGCCCTGCCGCTGCTGGAGGATGTGTATAACTTTGAGGACGCGCTCCTGGTGGGCGCGATCCTGATCACCTTCCTGAAGAACGCGGACCGGGTGAAGGTGGCGTGCCTGGCGCAGCTGGTGAACGTCATTGCCCCGATCATGACGCGGACGGGCGGCGGCGTCTGGGCGCAGACGATCTTCTACCCGATGATGCACGCGTCGAAGTGGGGCCGGGGCGAGGCGCTGCGGCCGGTGATCTCCTCTCCCGTGTATGACTGCAGGGATTATGAGCGGGTGCCGCTCGTGGACGCGGCGGCGACCCTCTCCCCGGACGGCAGCCTCACGATCTTTGCCGTCAACCGGGATCTGCAGGACGCGATCCCGCTGGAATGCGATCTGCGCGCCTTCGGGTCTCTCCGCGTCGCGGAGCATATCGTGCTGCATCATGATGATGTGAAGGCGGTCAATACGGAGGCGGATCCGATGAACGTGGCGCCGGCGCAGGGCCCGGGCGCGGAGGCGGATGCCGGGCGCGTCACGGTCCGGCTGCCGGCCCTGTCCTGGAATGTGATCCGGCTGAAGTAATATTCTTCATCATTCATACCCGCTTTGCCTCCTTGGAGAGAAACTTTCCGTCTGGGACCTTCAGATAACGAGGAATGATGAGGGATCACGAGATATTCAAAACATCAAACAAGTTCAAAGCCGCCAGACCATTTGATTTCAAAAGGCTGGCGGCTTTCGTATGTGCGTAGTTTTTTTTCAAATAGTTACAGCAATTAGATCCCAAGTCTAGCGTGGTTGTATCTAAGGCGCTTGAAATCACGCTTCCCGGCTACGCGGCCGCGATCCTGGAATCCGCCGCGCAGACGC
>CAMOYA010000017.1 GCA_946629635.1 uncultured Clostridia bacterium | reverse complement strand
TGCCCGGAAGCGGCGGGGGAAGAGAATGTTCTGCTCCTGTATTTCAGCCGCTCAGCTATTGACACGGAGGGGCTTACCCCCTATAATGCGTGCATCCCGATGAGGCGCAAGGGTGCGTTCAGCACCCCGGCGCCTCTTTTTTTCGTACAAGGGCGTACAGGCGGGAAATCAAAGATGGAACGGAGTGACCTGTATGACTTTCTCTGCTGCAAACACCATCTGGGTGCTTCTCGGCGCTGCCCTCGTCTTCTTTATGCAGGCGGGATTCGCCATGTGCGAGGCGGGCTTTACCCGCGCCAAGAATACCGGCAACATTCTGATGAAGAACCTGATGGACTTCTGCATCGGTACGCCGCTGTACTGGATCTTCGGCTACGGTATCATGTTCGGGGCCGGCACGGCGGTCTTCGGCTGGATTGATCCATTCATCATGAAGGATTACAGCCATATCCTGCCGCCAGGGGTTCCGCTGTGGGCGTATGCCATCTTCCAGACCGTCTTCTGCGCCACCTCGGCGACCATCGTGTCCGGCGCGATGGCGGAGAGGACGAAATTCTCCGCTTACTGCCTCTATTCGGCAGCAATCTCCCTTTTCATCTATCCGGTCTCCGGCCACTGGATCTGGGGCGGTGGCTGGCTGTCGGAGATGGGGTTCCATGATTTCGCCGGATCCACCGCCGTGCATATGGTGGGCGGCGTATGCGCGCTGATCGGCGCGAAGATCCTGGGCCCCCGCACCGGCAAGTACGGACCGGACGGAAAGCCCCGGGCAATCCTTGGCCATAACCTTTCGATCGCCGCGCTGGGGGTTTTTATTCTCTGGTTCTGCTGGTTCGGGTTCAACGGCGCGTCGACCGTCGGAATGGACAGCGATGAGCTGATCGGGAGTGCATCGCTGGTGTTCTTCAACACGAACCTGGCGGCGGCGATGGCGACGCTGACCACCATGATTTTTACATGGCTTCGCTACGGAAAACCGGATGTGTCCATGACCTTCAATGCGGCTCTGGCAGGCCTGGTCGGCATCACGGCCGGCTGCGACGCGGTGAATCCCTTCGGTGCGGCGCTGATCGGCCTGGTCTGCGGGCTGGTGATCGTGCTGGCGGTCGAATTCTTCGACAAGGTGGTCCGGATCGATGATCCGGTCGGCGCAATCTCAGTGCATGGCGTCTGCGGATCCCTTGGAACGATCCTGACAGGGCTGTTTGCCACCGGCGGAACGACCATGAAGGGCGTCTTCTACGGCGGAGGGTTCACGTTCCTCGGGATCCAGTTTCTCGGCGTGCTGGCCACCATCGCGTGGACAGGGGCGATCATTACCGCTGTCTTCCTCCTGATCCGAAAGACCGTTGGCCTCCGGGCGGAAGCGGCGGATGAGATCATGGGCATGGACCGCAGCGAGCATGGCCTGCTGACCGCCTATTCCGGGTTCGCCATGGTTCCCGAAGAGGGCTTCGGGATGACGGCGGACATGGCGCCGGCCGCCGTTCCCGCACCGGTTGAGGCGGCGGTTCCAGTCCGGAAGGAAAAGAGCGAAAGGGCGGCCGGTCTGCCGGTGTATACCCGAATCCAGATCATCTGCCGTCCCGCCAGCCTGGAGAGCCTGAAGAAGGCGATGAACGGGATCGGTATCACCGGGATGACCGTGACGAATGTCATGGGCTACGGGATGCAGAAGGGCAAGCCGGAATACTACCGCGGCACGCCGGTGGAGGTTACGCTCCTGCCGAAGGTGCAGGTGGATATCGTCGTCAGCAAGGTTCCGGTCAGCCAGGTGATCGATACGGCCCGCAGAGTGCTGTATACCGGCCATATCGGCGATGGGAAGATCTTCGTGCAGGATGTGGAGAATGTCGTCCGGGTTCGCACCGGCGAGGAAGGATATGACGCCCTTCAGTCGGATGAGTAAAGGACGAACGGTTTTTTCAGCCGCTTCCGGTGCTGTCCGGAAGCGGCTGACTGTTTTCTGTGTGTTTTTCTGACCGGATGAGTATTGACACTGAAACAACTTGTCACTATAACCTTAGAAAGAAAAATTCAACTGGAAAAGGGAGGAATTCATCATGAGGAAGATCGTTTCACTGCTGATGGCACTGTCACTGGTGCTGGGACTGAGCGTCTGTGCATCCGCTGAGGACAAAACTTACAATGTGGGTATTCTGCAGCTGATTCAGCATCCTGCGCTGGATCTGGCGACCCAGGGGTTCAAGGATGCCCTGAACGAGAAGCTGGGGGACCGGGTTGCCTTTGACGAGGGCAACGCCTCCGGGGATTCCAACAACTGCGCGCAGATCGCCGGCCAGCTGGTTTCGAAGCAGGTGGACCTGATCATGGCGAACGCGACCCCCGCGATGCTGGCCTGCGCAACGGCGACGGCTGATATCCCGGTGCTGGCTACTTCAATCACCAACTATGAATCGGCGATGGAAATCGAGCTGACCCCGGAAGGCGCGACCGGCCTGAATGTTTCCGGAACCAGCGATCTGGCGCCGCTGGACGGGCAGGCTGCCATGGTTCAGGAGCTGTTCCCGGACGCGAAGACCGTCGGCCTGCTCTACTGCAACGCTGAACCGAACTCCATTTTCCAGATCAAAACCATCGAGGGATATCTGCAGGACCTGGGCTACGAGTGCAAACGCTACGGCTTCAATGATTCCAACGACCTGGCCTCCGTGGTGCAGACGGCCTGCGAGTGCGACGTGCTGTACATTCCGACGGACAATACCGCTGCCGGAAACACGGAAGCCATCGCAAATATCGTTCTCCCGGCCGGGGTTCCGGTGGTTGCGGGCGAGGAAGGCATCTGCGCCGGATGCGGCGTTGCGACGCTGACGATCAGCTACTATGACATCGGATACAAAACCGGCGAGATGGCGTATGACATCCTGGTCAACGGAGCGGATATCGCGGCCATGCCGATCGCCTACGCGCCGCAGTTTACCCGGAAATACAACGCGGCCAACGCGGCGGAGCTGGGAATCACCATTCCGGACGATTATCTGCCCATCGAATAAGGGAGGAAAGCCTTGAACATCTCGCAACTGCTCAATCAGCTGCCGGGAGCCGTGGCCCAGGGACTGATCTGGGGAATCATGGCGATCGGCGTGTATATCACTTTCCGGATTCTGGACATTGCGGATCTGACGGTGGACGGCTCCATCGCCACCGGCGGTGCGGTCGCGGCAATCCTGATTACCAACGGCGTCCATCCCTGGCTGGCCGTGCTGATCGCTTTCCTGGTGGGAATGGCGGCCGGTGCGGTAACCGGCGTGTTTCATACGGTCATGGGGATTCCCGGCATTCTGGCGGGAATCCTGACCCAGCTGGCGCTGTATTCCGTCAATCTGCGGATTCAGGGAATCGGCACGGATCTGGGCTCCCGGGCAAATGTCCCCATGAGCATCAACAAATATAAGGATATGCTGGTGTCCCTGCGCAATGTGGGGCGCTTTGCCCTCGACAATCCGATCTGGCTTCTGCTGCTGATCACGGCGGTGCTCATCGGCGTGATGTACTGGTTCTTCGGCACGGAATACGGCTGCGGGCTGCGCGCAGTCGGCGCCAATCAGCAGATGGCCCGGGCACAGGGAATCAATACGGGCGTCGGAAAGGTGATCGGCCTGATGATCAGCAATGGGCTCGTGGCCTTCTCCGGGGCGCTGATGGCGCAGTATCAGGGTTTTGCGGACGTGTCCATGGGACGCGGCGCGATCGTGATCGGCCTGGCGGCTGTAATCATCGGCGAGGTGCTTTTCGGAAAGATCTTCCGGAACTTTGCCCTCCGCCTGCTGGCTGTATCCTTCGGCGCCATCATCTATTATCTGGTGATTCAGGTGGTGCTCTGGCTGGGACTGAATACGGATGACCTGAAGCTGCTGACCGCTCTGGTGGTGGCGCTGTTCCTGGCCATGCCCTTCTGGAAAACGCAGATCGCCGCGTGGCGGCTGAAGGGGGGCAGGCAGCATGGCTGAATCCGCAATGCTGGATCTCCGGGACCTGCGAAAAACCTTCAATCCCGGAACGGTCGTGGAGAAAAAGGCGCTGGACGGCGTGAACCTGACGCTTCAGAAGGGGGATTTCGTGACCGTGATCGGCGGGAACGGCGCGGGAAAGAGCACCATGCTCAACGCCGTGGCCGGAACCTTCCCGATTGATACCGGCGCTGTTTTCCTCGGCGGGCGGGATGTGACCCATCTGCCGGAGCACCGGCGTGCGGCTTTTCTCGGCCGCGTGTTTCAGGACCCCATGACCGGAACCGCCGCCAGCATGAACATTGAGGAAAACCTTGCACTGGCTCTCCGGCGGGGCCAGCGGCGTTCCCTCCGGTGGGGAATCACCCAGAAGGAGCGCGGCATTTACCGGGAGAAGCTGTCCTCGCTGAACCTGGGGCTGGAAGACCGCATGGGCAGCAAGGTCGGCCTGCTTTCCGGCGGCCAGCGGCAGGCGCTGACGCTGCTGATGGCGACGCTGAAGGAGCCGGAGCTCCTCCTGCTGGACGAGCATACGGCGGCACTGGATCCGAAAACCGCCGAAAAGGTGCTGCAGCTGACGAGCGGGCTGATCCGGGAAGGAGGACTGACGGCCCTGATGGTGACCCATAACATGCGGGACGCACTGGCCATGGGAAACCGGCTGATCATGATGCACGAGGGCCGGATCATTCTGGACCTGGGCGCGGAGGAAAAGCGGAACATGACGGTGGAGGACCTGCTGCTGAAGTTTGAAGAGGCCAGCGGACAGGCGCTCGCCAATGACCGGATGCTGCTGGCAACCTGATCGGTACAGCGGAGAAACAATATAATGTATTATAACGTATTGACATAAAAACCGAAAAATGATATGATCTTCCGGAACAAGGCAAAGGGGTCATGTGGTGTTTGGCCCTTTTGCCTCTTTTTTTCGGGAGGAAACGGATCATGTGCGGTATTGTCGGATTTACGGGTCATGTGCAGGCAGCGCCGATTCTGCTGGACGCGCTTTCGAGGCTGGAATACAGGGGGTATGACTCCGCGGGGCTCGCGGTCCGGAACGGGACGGCCCCTGCGGAGGTGGTGAAGGCGCTGGGAAAGCTGTATCACCTGGCGGACAAGACGGACCAGGGCCGCGCGCTGCCCGGAACCTGCGGTATCGGGCATACCCGCTGGGCGACCCACGGGGATCCCAGCATGATCAATGCGCATCCCCATGTGAGCGGAAACTGCTCCGGCTCCGGCAGCGGCCCGGTGGAGAGCGGCGTGGTCGGCGTTCACAACGGGATCATTGAAAACTATACGGAGCTGAAGGAGAAGCTGCTTCGTCACGGCTATGCGTTCTACAGCGAGACGGACACGGAGGTCGCGGTCAAGCTGGTGGACTATTATTACCGGAAGTATCAGATCGGTCCGGTGGACGCGATCACGAGGACGATGGTGCGCGTGCGGGGCAGCTATGCGCTGGCGATGATGTTCCGGGACTACCCGGGGGAGATCTTTGTCGCCCGGAAGGATTCACCGCTGGTGATCGGTACCGCGGACGGGGCGTCCTATCTGGCGTCGGATGTGCCGGCGATTCTGAAATACACCCGGGAGGTATATTATATCGACAATCTGCAGGTGGGCAGAATCAGCCCCGGGGAAGTGAAGTTCTACGACCTGAACGGGGACGAGGTGCAGCTCCCGCTGACGGAGATCACCTGGGACGCGGCCGCGGCGGAGAAGGAAGGGTATGAGCACTTCATGCTCAAGGAGATCCATGAGCAGCCGAAGGCCGTGCGGGATACGCTGAACAGCCTGGTGAAGGACGGAAGAATCGACCTCTCCGGAGCCGGACTGACCGATGACATCCTTTCCGCCGTCCGCCGGATTGACATCGTGGCGTGCGGCTCCGCGTGGCATGTGGGCATGGCCTCCCAGTATGTGATCGAGGATATGACCGGGGTTCCGGTGCGGGTGGAGCTGGCCAGCGAGTACCGGTACCGGAGCATTCCGACGGAGCCGTCCACGCTGGTGATCGTGATTTCCCAGAGCGGCGAGACGGCGGACAGCCTGGCTGCCCTGCGGGTGGCGAAGGAGCGCGGTGCCATGACCCTGGCGGTGGTCAACGTGATCGGCTCCACGATCGCCCGGGAGGCGGATCATACGCTGTACACGCTGGCGGGGCCGGAGATTGCGGTGGCGACCACCAAGGCATACAGCGCCCAGCTGATCGCGATGGACGTGCTCGCGGTGCAGCTTGCCCGGGTGCGCGGAACGGTTACGGAGGAGAAGACAGCGGGATATCTGGAGGCGCTTTCCGCGATTCCGGATCAGATCGGCCGGGTGCTGGAGGAAAAGCAGCGTCTGCAGTGGTTCTCCTCCAAGATCGCCAACACCCACGATATCTTTTTCATCGGCCGCGGGCCGGACTGGGCGATCAGCCTCGAGGGCAGCCTGAAGATGAAGGAGATCAGCTATATCCACTCCGAGGCATACGCGGCGGGGGAACTGAAGCACGGAACGATCAGCCTGATTGAGCACAACACGCTGGTGATCGGCGTGCTGACCCAGGGCAGCCTGTTTGAAAAGACGCTCAGCAACATGCTGGAGTGCAAGAGCCGCGGGGCCTATCTGATGGGACTGACCACGAACGGCAATTTCTCCGTGGAGGATTCGGTCAACTTCACGGTCTATGTGCCGAAAACGGACGAGCATTTCATCACCTCGCTGGCGATCGTGCCGCTGCAGCTGCTGGCGTATTACACGAGCGTCAACCGGGGCCTGGACGTGGACAAGCCGAGAAACCTGGCCAAGAGCGTGACGGTGGAATAAGAGGGAAGAGCGATGACGAAGTATATCTTTGTAACCGGCGGCGTGGTATCCGGACTGGGCAAGGGCATCACGGCGGCCTCCCTGGGCAGGCTGCTGAAGGCGCGCGGCATCCGGGTCGCGGCCCAGAAGCTGGACCCGTATATCAACACGGATCCCGGAACGATGAGCCCCTATCAGCACGGGGAGGTCTATGTGACCGAGGACGGGGCGGAGACCGATCTGGACCTGGGCCATTATGAGCGCTTCATCGACGAGGATCTGAACAAGTATTCCAACCTGACGACCGGCAAGGTCTATGCCAACGTGATTCAGAAGGAACGCCAGGGCGGTTATCTCGGATCCACGGTGCAGACCATTCCCCATATCACCGATGAGATCAAGCGGTTCATCTACCGGGTGGGGGAAAAGACCGACGCCGATGTGGTGATCACCGAGATCGGAGGAACGATCGGCGACATTGAAAGCCAGCCTTTCATTGAAGCGATCCGTCAGGTGGGGCTGGAGGTCGGACGGGAGAACGCCCTGTATATCCATGTGACGCTGGTGCCCTATCTGAAGGCCAGCGGCGAGCACAAATCGAAGCCGACGCAGCACAGTGTGAAGGAGCTGCAGGGGATGGGCATCAGCCCGAACATCATTGTGCTCCGCGCGGATGAAAAGATCACGGATGAGTCGATCTTTGCCAAGATCGCCCATTTCTGCAACGTCAAGGACGACTGCGTGATCGAGAATACCACGCTGCCGACGCTTTACGAGGCGCCGCTGATGCTGGAGAAGGCGGGGCTGGCGGCGGTGGTCTGCCGGGAGCTGGGACTGAAGAGCCCGGCGCCGGATCTGAAGGACTGGGTGGACCTGGTGGAGCGGATCGGGCATCAGACGAAGAGCGTCCGGATCGGCCTGGTCGGCAAGTATGTCCAGCTGCATGACGCCTATCTGTCCGTGGCGGAGGCGCTGCGCCATGCGGGCTATGCCCAGGATGTGAAGGTGGAGATCGACTGGATTGATTCCGAGCATCTGACGGCGGAAAGCCTGGAGCGGATGCTCAGCCCGCTGCACGGCATCATCGTTCCCGGCGGCTTTGGCGGCCGGGGCATCGAGGGAATGATCCTGGCGGCGCAATATGCCCGCTGCCATCATCTGCCCTACTTCGGCATCTGCCTGGGCATGCAGGTGGCGGTGATCGAATACGCCCGGAACGCAGCCGGCCTGGCAGGCGCCAACTCGAGGGAGTTTGATGCCTACGCGCCGCACCGGGTGATCGACTTCATGCCGGGCCAGAATGAGGAAATCGACAAGGGCGGAACCCTCCGGCTGGGCCGCTATCCCTGCGAGCTGAAGGCGGGAACGGTCATTGCGGAATGCTACGGGGAAACCCGGATTGCCGAGCGGCACCGCCACCGCTATGAGTTTGCCAACGATTACCGGGATGCGCTGGAGCAGGCGGGCCTGTGCCTGTCCGGCCTGTCGCCGGACGGGAGACTGGTGGAAACCGTGGAGATCCCCGGGGAAAGGTTCTTCGTCGGTGTTCAGTTCCATCCGGAATTCAAAAGCCGCCCGAACAGACCCCATCCGCTGTTTATGGGGTTCATCCGGGCGGCTGTGCGGGCGGCCGGGTAATCATTCCTGGGCTTCCGGAATGTTTTCAAAGAAATCGTCGTGCGCTTTGTCCGGCCCGACCGTGCTGCGGTACAGGCCGAAAATCTGGGAATTGTACGGGCCGTCCATATATACTTCATATTTGGATTTCTGCTGGGACAGGTGACAGTGCCACGCGTCGTTCGCGACCTCAAAGGCGCTCCTTCCGCCGAAGGCGGAAAGCTTCATTTCATTCCAGTCAAAGATGATCTGATTCTCCGGATACAGATGAATATAGCATTTCGGTACGTCCCATGTGCCGTAGAGCTTTGCGGATTCACGGTCATACTTCGCGCTGCCGGATTTCTTCAGGGCATTGATCACGCTGTCCGCGCAGATCTTGTGAACGCCGTGGCCGTATTCGCCGTGAATGTCCTGGGTCACGACCACATCCGGCCGGTGCTTCCGGAAGAGGCTGATGATATAGTTCTTGACCTTGTTCTCTCCCAGCCGCTGATACGCGGTGCCCAGGGACATCGTATAACGGTCATGGAACAGCCCGGTCAGCGGATAGGAGCGCTGCCCGGCGGTCCACAGGCCGTCCAGCAGCTCGGTGCGGCGGTAATGGGTGCTCTCGGTGATATAGGTGACCAGGACGCGCTTGCCCCGTTCAGCCCCGTAATAGGGGATCACGGCGCCGAGGAACACATATTCGTCATCCGGATGGCCGACGACCACCATCATGTCGGCCTTTTCATATGTCGGTTCCCAGACCTGGATATTCTCCGGCCGTTCACCCTCGGACAGCACGATCAGCTCATCGATTCTCAGATCGTGGGGATAATTGCTGTGGGAGGCGATCCGGAAGGCGGTCACGCCGTCCAGCGGCGTCCAGGTGGTCAGAAATTCCCGGCCCTCCTGAAATCCGTCCACGGCGGTCCATTCCCCGTTCTTTTCCACCTCAACGCACCATTTCCGGTTGATGGCAGCCCACTTGATCTGGACGCCGGAGCAGGTTTCGCCCTCCGGCAGATGCACCTCGAGATAATTGTTGTTGGCCTTGTTGGATTTCCAGTAGCCCTCATAGACATGGTCGTACAGGGCGGTATATTTTTTTCCGGACCCCTTGGAGGCGCTGAAGGAGCATTCGGCCGTCAGGTCGCGGGCCGTTTCCGCGGCGGCGAAGGCGGAAAGCAGGAGTACCGAAATCAGCAGAAAAAGCGGGATCACCTTTTTCATATCATGGGGTTCCTTTCCGGAATGCCGGCGTTCGCCGGCGGAAGTTTGCGCTCCATTATAGACAGCTGAAAACGGACTTGTCAACAAATGCGCTGGGGTATTGTAAACGGCATCGGGAGCGGCTGGATGCGGACATCCGCTTCTTTGAAAAGTACATGCGGCCGGACAAGGTGTATCTGGAACCCTTCCGGGGGATCATGGCGGATCACGATCATGTGCAGCTGTACCGGAAGGACGGGGAGACGGTGTTTGAAAGCCGGATCCAGCCGGGCGTGTTTGAAGTGTATCGGATCGAAAAATAAGCCGCAAAAGGCCGGATCGGCAAAACCGATCCGGCCGGATTATTTGATGGAATTACAGCGCCTGACGAATCAGGGAAAGCAGCTCCTCGTAGGTTTCGCAGGCGGGCAGCTCCGGGTGATCGCGGCGGATCTGCTCCGTGCTGCGGAAAAGGAAACCGGCCTTGCTGGCCTGAATCATCCCCAGGTCGTTGAAGCTGTCCCCGGCGGCGATGGTCTCAAAGCCGACGCTCTGCAGCGCCTTCACCGTGGAAAGCTTGCTCTGGGGAACACGGATTCGGTATCCGGTGATCATGCCGTCCGCTCCGACCTCCAGCTCGTTGCAGAACAGAGTCGGCCAGCCCAGCTTTTTCATCAGGGGGGAGGCAAACTGAGTGAAGGTATCCGACAGGATGATCGCCTGCGTTTCGCTCCGGAGGGTATCCATGAATTCCTTCGCTCCGGGCATCGGATCAATGGTGGCAATGGTGCGCTGAATGTCCTTCAGGCCGAGCCCGTGCTCCTTCAGGATGCCGAGCCGCCATTTCATCAGCTTGTCGTAATCCGGCTCGTCCCGGGTGGTGCGCTTCAGCTCCGGAATGCCGCTGGCCTCGGAAAAAGCAATCCATATTTCGGGCACCAGAACGCCTTCCAGATCCAGACAGACGATATTCATACGCTTTTCCTTCCTTTCACGGACGATTCTCCGGACGGAATGTCCGGAGAATCTTTTTCATCAGGGAATTATGCGGGTGTGAACGCGTCCTTTCCCAGGCCGCAGACGGGGCAAACCCAGTCCTCCGGGATATCCTCAAAGGCGGTGCCGGGGGCGATTCCTCCGTCCGGATCACCCTGGGCGGGATCATACACATAACCGCAGGCGCATTCGTACTTCATGGCTGTTTCCTCCCTTTCGCTGTTGATTTTTCAAAACCGTTTCACCGGCTGAGAACATGATAAACAACCTTCACCCGTTCGTCAAGAGCAACCCGTTTCATGATTCTTCCCGCAGATCCGCTTTTTTCAGGTAGCGGGTGGCATAATCGTTGTAGTAATCCTCGAAGTGGTGCGGGTGATCCTGCTTGATGGTTTCGGACATCTCGTGCACATCCAGCGCGTTGTCCATCAGCTCGACGATGACGATGGCGATGTTCGAGCAGTGATCGGACACGCGCTCGAAATCGGAAATCAGATCGTTGAAGACGTAGCCGCTGGCGATGGTGCACTTGCCCTTCTGCAGGCGGGTGGTGTGCCGCTCGCGCATCCGGCGGCAGATCCGGTCGATCACCTGCTCCAGGGGCTCCACCCGGTATGCGGTTTCCGGATCGTCGTTCTGGAAGCTGTCCAGCGTGATGGAGATGATCTGGGTGATCGCGTCAACCAGGTTGGCCATTTCCCGTTTGGCCTTGTCGGAGAAACGGATATCCTTTTCGTTGATCTCCGCGGCGCCTTGCGCGATGTTCAGCGCGTGGTCGCTGATCCGCTCCAGATCCGTAATGGCGCGGAGATACTGGCTGACGGCCTTGTTCTGGGTCTCGGTCATTTCCTGGCCGGTCAGGCGCAGCAGATAGCTGCCGATCCTGTCCTCATACCGGTCCACCAGGCCCTCCAGATTATTCACCTCCTGCAGCCCCTTCTCGGAAAACTCCGTCAGGAGCGCGATGGCCTCCGTCATGGACTTCTGGGTCAGGGAAGCCATCTTGCCGATGGCAAGCCGGGTCTGCTCAACCGCCAGGGTCGGGTAGGGAATGAAGCGCTCCTCGAGCCGCTTCATGTCCTCCGTCTCCGCCTCCTCCTCGGGATCGGCGGGGATCAGGAGGTTCATCAGCTTTTCATACAGCGGAATGCAGGGCGCCAGCACCGCGATGGTGGATACGCGGAACAGCGTATTGAGCAGGGCGATGGAGAACATGTTCATGACCATGCTCATGAAGGAGAAGTGCAGGATTGCGTTGAGCGTGTAGAAGATGATGGCAAAGAGAACGGAGCGCGTCAGCTCGATGACCAGGTAGGACAGAGCCGCCCGCTTCCCGTCCCGGGAAGACCCGATACCGGACATCAGCACCGGAACGGAGGCGCCGATCGCAATGCCCAGCAGCATCGGCATCGCTTCCGCAAAGGTGATCAGCCCGGTGCTGGACAGGGCCTGCAGGATACCGACGGATGCGGATGCGCTTTGCAGGATGGCGGTGAAAACCAGGCCGAACAGAATGCCCAGCAGGGGGTTGGAAAAATGCGTCATGAAGGAGATGAAGTTCGGATCCTCCCGCAGGCCGGATACGGCGCCGCTCATGGTCTTCATGCCGAACATCAGCACGGCGAAGCCCATCAGGATATCTCCGATATGCCGGAGCGTCTGCTTCTTGGAAATCATCCGGATCAGAATGCCGGCAACGGCCACCATGGCGCTGATGCTTTCGGTGGAAAGCAGCTTCAGCGCGGCGGAGGCCCCGTCCCCTCCGATGCTGGAGAGGCAGATGACCCAGCCCGTCACGCTGGTGCCGATGATGGCACCCATGATCACGGCGATGGCCTGCTTCAGGCGCATCATGGAAGAATTGACGAAGCCGACGACCATCACGCTGGTCGCGGATGAGGACTGGATGACCGCGGTCACCCCGGTTCCGAGAAGAATGCCCTTCAGCGGTGTGCTGGAAAGGCGGTAAAGAATCAGCTCCAGCTGGTTGCCGGCGACCCGCTTCAGCCCGTCCCCCATCAGCGACATGCCGAAGAGGAACAGGGCGATGCCGCCCAGAAGCAGAACTACGTCAGATATGTCCATGAACCCTCCGCCGGCCCCGGGCCGGTCTTTCCCTTCCCAAAAGTGCGTACTGAACGATTATAGCATAAGAAAACCGGCCGGGCAATCCGTTTGCCGGCCGGAGGCATTGTTTTAACACATTCTTAACCAATCAGGTCCGTCAGCTTTTTGCTGTAGAAGAAATCGTGCACCAGCTGATTGTACTCCTGCCACATGGGCAGGGTGTCGCAGATATCCGCCCGGGGACAGGGCTCCGCCCCGTTTTCCAGGCAGGCGATGGGCGCCAGCGTTCCCTCCATGGTTTCCAGAATCTCTCCGACGGAATAATCCTCCGGATTCCGGGCCAGGCGGTATCCGCCGCCCTTTCCGCTGGCACCGATGAGCATCTTCTGCGCAACCAGATCCCGTACGATGATCTCCAGGTATTTTTTGGATATTCCCTGCCGCTCCGCGATATCCTTCAGGGGAATGGGCTGCTCCTGCGGATGCTCCGCCAGATCCAGCAAGACCCGAAGCGCGTATCTTCCCTTGGTTGAAATCATGCTGCTCACCTGCCAGTCATCAGATACACCTATTATACCGGAAGGTAACAAGGTAAGTCAACGGTTTCTTTTTACCTATTGACAAGATAGGTATTAGGGTATAAAATCCTGTTATCGCAAATTGCAGGAGGGAAGGACTTATGGGCAGGGTTTACAGGGGAATTACCGAACTGATCGGCCATACGCCGCTGGTGGAGCTGGAAAACCTGGAAAAGGAGCTGGGGCTGGGTGCCCGGCTGCTGGTGAAGCTGGAATACTTCAATCCGGCCGGCAGCGTGAAGGACCGGGTGGCGAAGGCCATGATCGAGGACGCGGAGCAGAAGGGCCTGCTGCATGAAGGCTCCGTGATGATCGAGCCGACCTCCGGAAACACCGGCATCGGCCTGGCCGCAATCGCGGCGGCGAAGGGGTACCGGATGATTCTGACCATGCCGGAAACCATGACCGCGGAGCGGCGGAACATTCTGAAGGCCTACGGGGCGGAGCTGGTGCTGACGGACGGGAAGAAGGGCATGAAGGGCGCCATCGAGAAGGCGAATGAACTGGCGCAGGAAATCCCGGGCAGCTTCATCCCCGGTCAGTTCGTCAATCCGGCCAATCCGGCGGCGCACCGGGCGACGACCGGTCCCGAGATCTGGGAGGATACGGACGGACGGGTGGATATCTTTATCTCCGGCGTCGGCACCGGCGGCACGGTGACGGGCGTGGGCGAGTACCTCAAGGCGCAGAACCCGGCCGTGAAGGTCGTGGCGCTGGAACCGGAGGATTCGCCGGTGCTGTCCGAAGGGCATGCCGGGCCGCACGGGATTCAGGGCATCGGCGCGGGCTTCGTGCCGGATACGCTGAACACGAAGATCTATGATGAGGTTTACAAAGCCTCGCTGAAGGACGCCATCGCCGCGGGCAAGCTGCTGGCAAAGAAGGAGGGCATCTCCGTCGGCATTTCCTCCGGGGCCGCGCTGCATGCGGGAATTGACTATGCGAAGCGCCATGAAAACCGGGGCAAGGTGATCGTGGCGCTCCTGCCGGACAGCGGAGACCGGTATTATTCAACGGCCCTGTTTGTGGACTGACAATCCGGAGAAAGGCCGAAGAACAGGAAAAAGCAGTGCAGCGGCGGGGCTTGGAATGGCCCCGCCGCTGCACTGCTTTTCCAATTGATTGGGTTTTACGCGACTTCCTCCTGCACCTGGGCGGTGTACAGCTGCCAGTACAGGCCGCGCCGGGCCATCAGCTCCTCATGGCTGCCCATTTCGGCGATGCCCCTGTTGCTGATATACAGGATGCGGTCGCAGTTCTTGATCGTCGACAGCCGGTGGGCGACGATGATGCTGGTGCGGTTCCGCAGCATTTCGGCGATGCCCTCCTGCAGCAGCTTCTCCGTCTGCGTGTCGATGGAGGAGGTGGCCTCGTCGAGGATCAGGATGGACGGGTCGGACAGCAGCGTCCGGGCGAAGGCAATCAGCTGCTTTTCGCCCTGGCTCAGGTTGCTGCCCCGCTCCCGGATCTCCGTCATGTACCCGTTCGGCAGGCGACGGATCAGCTCATCCGCGTGCACCCGCTTCGCCGCCTCGATGACCTCTTCGTCCGTCGCGTCCAGCCGGCCGTAACGGATGTTGTCCATCAGCGTGCCGGAGAAGATGAAGCTGTCCTGCAGCATGATCCCCAGCTGTGTCCGCAGGGAGTGCAGCGTGACCCGGGAGATGTCATGCTCCCGGCCGTCCCGGTCCTTCAGCAGGATCCGGCCGCCGTTCAGGTTGTAGAAGCGGCACAGGGTGTTGATCACGGTGCTCTTTCCGGCGCCGGTGGGGCCGACCAGCGCGATGCTTTCCCCGGCGCGGACGTGCAGGTTCATGTGCTCAAGGATATTGATATTCTCCTCGTAGGCGAAGGTGACATCCTGGAAATCGACCTCGCCGGAGATCGCCGGCAGCTCCTCCGCGCCGGGGACGTCGTCCACGATGACCGGTTCGTCCATCGTTTCGAAGATCCGCTCGAGGTAGGCGATGTTGTTGATGAAGGAATTATAGATGTTGGCCAGGTTGGTGATGGGCTGCCAGAAGCGGCTGACATACTGCCCCATGGCCAGGATGATGCCGAAGGAAACCATCCTGCCGCCGCCCAGCCAGTATACGCCGGCGATATACAGGAAGGTGGTCACGAGCTGGGTCATGGTCTCGCTGGAAAGCCAGACGGTGTTGCTGATGCGCACCGCCCGCATCCATGCGGTCCGGCAGGCGGAGGCCAGCTTCTCCATGATGGAGATGTTGACCTCCTGCCGGGTGAACAGCTGGCTGACCCGGACGCCGTCGATGGATTCGGCCAGATAGGCGTTGTAATTGCTGTTCTTGTTGCTCTGCGCCTGCCAGGCTCTGCGCTGCCGGGGCTTGATCAGGATGATGACCGCGATGAAAAACGGCAGCCCGGCCACGATGACCGTGGCCAGCGTCGGCTCGGTGGTGAACATGAACACCACGATGAAGATCAGCGTGATGATCTCCAGGATCATGTTGATGATTCCGTTGGACAGGATGTCCGATACGGAGTTGACATAGTTGATGACCCGCACGAGGATCTTGCCGGCTGGCCGGCTGTCGTAGTAGCTGAAGGGCAGCTTCTGCAGATGGGCGAACAGGTCGGAGCGGATATCGTGGATGATCTGCTGGCTGACCTTCGCCATCATCCGGGAGCGGATCGTGGTGAAGAGGATGCTCAGCGAGATGATGCCCAGGAACATCAGGGCCATGCGCCCGATCATGGCCGTATCCCTGTTGGGAACGGCCTCGTCCAGCACCCACTGGGTGATCTTCGGAATATACAGGGTCGCCACGCTGCCCAGGGCGCTGAGCAGCAGCGCGCAGATCATCTTGCCCTTATGCCGGCCGATGTACTTTCCGGCCCGCTTCAGATGCTTCCACTGAAAAGGGGACTCCAGGCGCTCGTCGACGTCAAACTTGTTCCGCGCCATGTTATACCGCCTCCTTTTCCGTGACACCGTACTGCAGGCACCAGGTCTGCCAGTAATATCCCTTTTTCGCCAGCAGCTCCGCATGGGTGCCGCTCTCGGTGATCCGCCCGTTTTCGAGCACCAGGATCAGGTCCGCGTCCCGCATGGAGGAAATCCGCTGGGCGATGATCAGCTTGGTGCAGGGGAAGGGCAGGTTCCGCAGCTGCTCCTGGATATACTGCTCCGTTTCGCTGTCCACGGCGGAGGTCGTGTCGTCCATGACCAGGATGGACGGCCGGATGGCCATCGCCCGGGCCAGCGCGATCCGCTGCCGCTGGCCGCCGGAAAGTCCGACGCCGCGCTCGCCGATGATCGTGTCATATCCCTCCGGCAGCTTTTCGGCAAACTCCGCCGCATCCGCCCGGCGGGCAAAGTCCTTCACCTCGTCCAGCGTCAGATTCTGATCGCCGAAGGCGATGTTGCCCTCCACCGTGTCGGAAAACAGGAAAACGTCCTGGGTGGCGGTGCCGATGCGGCCGCGGAGCTGATCCAGCTTCCATTTCCGCACGTCGCAGCCGTCCACCCGGATCTCGCCGTCCGTGACGTCATAGAAGCGGGCCAGCAGCTGGATCATCGTCGTCTTTCCGCCGCCGGTGGGGCCCATGACGGCAACGGTCTGTCCCGCTTCGGCGGAGAAGCTGACATCCGTGAGAATCGGATGCCCGTCCACGCTGTAGGATACATGGTCAAACTCGATCTTTCCGGCCATCTCCGGATGATCGACCGCATCCGGCGCGTCGACGATCTCCGGCTTCGCGTAATAGAGCTCGATCACCTTGGCGGCGGAGGTCGAAAAGCGCTGCAGGTCGTTGATCAGGTTGCCCAGCTCCCGCATGGGATTCGAAACGGCCCAGCTCAGGCCGGTGAAGATGGCCAGTTCGCCCGGCGTCAGCTCTCCGCCGATGATGAACAGCCCGCCGACGAAAACCGTTACGATCTGGATCGCGTTGACCAGCAGCTCGATCATCGGGAAGAAGGTCAGCCAGGTCTTGTTGATCTTCAGATGGCTGTCCATGAAGGCCTGGTTGCGCTTTTCAAAGCGCTCCTTTTCATATTCTTCCCGGGCAAACGCCTTGATGACCCGGTTGCCCGCGATGTTTTCCTGCGCGGCGGTGTTCATTTCCGACAGCTTTTCCCGCATGAAAACGAACCGGGGACGCACGTGGCCGGAGAACAGCTTGGTGATCACCAGCAGCGCCGGCGTGATCACGATCAGGAGCATCGTCAGCTTCCAGTTGACCAGCAGCAGGTATCCGGTGGCAAACACGAATGTGCATACCGCGTCCACGATCCGGTAGTCGATATAGCTCAGGAAATGGCGGCACCAGTCCAGGTCCGCGCTCATGCGGGTCATTATGTCGCCGGTCCGGTGACTGTCGAAGAACTGCATGTCGTTGTACTGCATGCGGGTGAACAGCCGCCGGCGCAGGTTGTAGATCACGTTCTGGGAGTCCGTCTCCAGAAAGATGACCATCAGATAGCGCAGCCCCTCGCGGCTGAGCTTCACGGCGAGCATGACGGCCAGGATCCCCAGAAGCGGATCCGGGTTCTGAGCGACGATCACGTCGTCGATCAGCCGTTGGGAAAGCGCCGGGTTCACCAGCAGCATGATGCAGGAAAAAACGCAGATGCTCAGCGCGATGATATGCCGCCGCTGATACTTCCTGTCCATGTTTTTCCAAAGCCAGATGATCTGTTTGCGCATGGATTCCATTGATCCTTCCAGAGCGTCTCATCTCCGTGCGAAGACGGGCAATGGCTATTCTATTGCTTTTCCGGAAGGCCCGCAAGACATTTCCGGGAAAAAGTATGGACAAAATAGTTTTCTACAAAAAAAAGCATCCCTTTGCACAAAGGGATGCCGATATGCGGATGAGGCTTCGGATCAGTCGTACCGCTCGTCGATGACCCGCTTTGTTTTCTTTTCACTCCGGGGCAGCAGGCCGGTTTCAACGACCTTGACCAGGGGCGTGAACCCGATCACGCTCTTGACCTTGGCAGCCAGCCGGTCGGCCAGATCCAGGAAGTTGACGGAGCCGTTGGTCTCGACATAAATCCGCATGGTGTCCTTTCCGTCGAGATGGGAGATGCGGATCTGGTATTCGCTGCTGACCTCCGGGAAGCCCTGCAGGATCTCTTCGATCTGGCTCGGGAAAACGTTGACGCCCTTGATCTTCATCATGTCGTCCGTCCGGCCCATGATGGTGTCCAGCCGCGGATGTTTGCTGCCGCAGGGGCACTGCCCGGGAATGATCCGGCTCAGGTCATGGGTGCGGTAGCGGATCAGCGGCGCGCCTTCCTTTACGAGGGTGGTGATCACGATCTCGCCCATCTCGCCGTCCGGAACGGGCTTGAGGGTCTGCGGATCGATGACTTCGATGTAGAGGAAGTCATCCCAGTAGTGCATGCCGGTGTTGTATTTGCAGTTGATGCCGATGCCGGGGCCGTAGATCTCGGTCAGGCCGTAGATATCGTACAGCTCGATGCCGAGACCGTCGCCGATGCGCTTGCGCATTTTGGCGCTCCAGCGCTCGGAGCCGATGATGCCCTTCTTCAGCTTAATCTGATCCCGGATGCCGCGCTTTTCAATCTCCTCGGTCAGCAGCAGGGCATAGGAGGACGTGGAGCACAGCACGGTGGAACCCATGTCCTTCATCATCTGCAGCTGCTTTTCGGTGTTGCCGGGGCCCATGGGAATGACCATCGCGCCCAGCTTCTCGGCGCCGTTCTGGAAGCCGATGCCGGCGGTCCACAGGCCGTAGCCGGGAGTGATGTGAATCCGGTCCATCTTCGTTACGCCGGCGTATTCGTAGCAGCGGGCGAACATCGTGGCCCAGTCGTCCACGTCCTTCGCGGTGTAGGGGATGATGACGGGCAGACCCGTCGTGCCGGAGGAGGAGTGAATCCGGACGATATCCTTCTCCGGGGCGGTCATCAGGCCCAGGGGGTACGCGTTCCGCAGGTCGCTCTTCTCGGAGAAGGGCAGTTCCTCGAAGGCCTCGGGCGTGGACACATGGGTGATGCCGGCTTCCTTCAGCTTTTTGCCGTAGAAGCTGTTGGCGGTGATCAGGGCATCAATCTGATGGTTGACCTGGGCGAGCTGTTCACTGGAAATACGCATCTTTGATTCCTTCTTTCTATTTTGCTGCCTGCTGCTGCCCGGCCCAGGACAGCGCACGCAGATTCAGTTCATGAAACTTCGGCGGGATGCGGGCGAGGATGGCGTCCCGCATCTCCGTTTCGTCAAACCCCAGCGCGCCGGCATGCAGCGCCGCGCCGAGCAGGATCAGGTTCAGCACCTTTGGGGACCCGACATCGTTCAGCGCCTTTTCCGTATCGACGATCGTCAGGTTGGCCACCTTCTCCTTCAGGTATGCGATCATCTCCTCCGCGCTGTAGGCAGCGCCGGAGAGGGTCGAGGTCACCGGCATGACCGGCCGGGCGGAAACGACGGCCTGGCCGCCTTCCTTCAGCCAGGGCAGCATCCGAACGGCCTCTCCCGGCTCGAAGCCGAGAATCAGGTCCGCCTCGCCCCGGGCGATCATCGGGGAATAAATCCCTTCCCCGATCCGCAGATGGCTGAACACGCTGCCGCCCCGCTGCGCCATGCCGATGGTTTCCGCGCTCATGACCGGCAGGCCGCGGGCCATGGCCGCGGCGGAGATCAGCCGGGAGGCCAGCACGGTGCCCTGGCCGCCGACGCCGCAGAGAATGATATTCTTACGCATGGATTTCACCTCCTGCGATCGCCTGCACCGGGCAGATCTGGCTGCAGAGGCTGCAGCCGGTGCACTGGGCGGGATCCACCACCGCCTTCTTTCCGTCAAAGCTCAGCCCGGGGCATCCGATCTCCCGGATGCATTTCCGGCAACCGATGCATTTCTCCGGGTCGATGGTGACCCGTCCCTGCGGCCTGGCCAGCACGACGCAGGGGGATTTGAAGATGATGGCCTTGACGCCGGGCAGCGCGGAAACGCGCCGGACGGTTTCCACCGCCAGGGCGTGGTTCAGCGGGTCCACGGTCTCGACCGTCTCCACGCCGATGCCCTTCAGGATGTTCTCAATGCTGATGCAGTGGACAATTTCGCCCATCATCGTCCTTCCGGTGCCGGGATGCGGCTGATGGCCGGTCATGGCGGTCGTGGAGTTGTCCAGCACGATCAGGGTGAAGGACGCCTGATTGTATACCGCGTTGACCACGCCGGGAATGGCGGAGGCGAAGAAGGTCGAATCGCCGACGAAGGCGAAGCAGGCGGTGTCCGGCTCCAGATGGCTGGTCGCCTGGGCGATGCCCAGCCCCGCGCCCATGCACAGGCAGGTGTCCACCATATCCAGCGGCTGGGCGTTCCCCAGCGTATAGCATCCGATATCGCCGCAGAAGATGGTCTTCTGCCCCTTCATCGCCTGCTTGACGGCATAGAAGCTGGCCCGGTGCGGGCATCCGGCGCAAAGCACCGGCGGCCGCACCGGCAGGGCGGGCGGCGTATCCTCCGCGGGCTTCACCGCCTTAAGCCCCAGGAACAGCCGGATGGCATCCGCCACGCTGTCCCTTGTGTTCTCGCCGGCCGTGGGCATGTGCCCCGTCTGCTTTCCCAGAATCCGGGTTTTCAGCCCGTATTTTCCGCAGACGTAAATCAGCGCCTGCTCGATCACGGGATCCAGCTCCTCGATGCACAGCACCTCGTCCAGATCCTTCAGGAATTCAACGGCTTTCCCCTCCGGGAAGGGATAGGGGTTTCCGATTTTCAGCAGCGGGAAGGCGCCGGCCTGCTCCCGGGCCTCCATCGCATAGGTATAGCTGAATCCGCCGGTGGCAATCCCCCTGCGGCAGTCCTTCATTTTTCCTTCCGCGGGAAGGATGAAATTGCGCGGCGAGGCGGAGAACGCTTCCGCCAGTCGCTCGTTGCGCTGCTCAATTTTGATATGGTTCTGGTAGGAGAGCCGGGGGAAGATCACCCAGCGGCGGCTGTCCTTGACAAAGCCTTCCGGGACGGTGCGGGTATACTCCTCCGGATCCTTGACGCGGATGGACGCGTACCCGTGGGAAACCCGCGTGGTCGGCCGGAGAAAAACGGGCATGCCGTACGCCTCGGACAGCGCAAAGGCTTCCTGAATCATGTCATAGGCCTCCTGGGCGGAGGAGGGATCGAACACGGGCACCTTGGCGAAGGCGGCAAAGCGCCGGGTATCCTGCTCGGTCTGGGAGGAGATCGGGCCGGGATCATCCGCGACCAGCACGACCAGTCCGCCCTTGACGCCGATATAGCTCAGGCACATCAGCGGGTCGGAAGCCACGTTCAGGCCCATCTGCTTCATGGTGACCAGCGCCCTCGCGCCGCCGTATGCCGCGCCGCCGGCCATCTCCATGGCCGTTTTTTCGTTCACGGACCACTCCACATACGTGCCTTCCGGCCGGTGCTTCGCGACGGTTTCAAGCACCTCGGTGGAGGGGGTTCCGGGATAGCCGCATACCAGGTTGACGCCGGCCGCGATGGCGCCCATGGCAATGGCTTCGTTTCCCATCAGGAATTCAGTGTGCACTTCTTGCGATGCTCCTTTCGCATTTATCGGATCAGAATGGCTCCGGCCAGCAGCAGCGCGCAGAACAGGAACGTGGCTGCATCCAGAGCGGTAAAGGTATAGCGCCTGTAAGCGGATGCCCGGGTCCGCAGGCGGAAGCCCCGCACCTCCGCGGCGACCGCCGTCTGATCCGTCCGCCGGACGGAGGAGATCAGCAGCGGGGCACACAGGGGCAGGATCATGGAAAACTTCTTCAGGCCCCGGGCCTGGTCAAAGGCGACGCCCCGGGCGGTCTGCGCTTCCATGATGCCGTTCATCTCCTCCAGAAACTGGGGAATGAACCGGATGGCGGTGGCCAGGGTGAAGGCGTACTGATAGGGAACGTGCAGATGCTGCACCAGGGCATTGGTCAGATCGCTGATCCGCGTCACCGCCAGCACCAGCGCCAGCGGCATGCAGACGACGATCAGCCGGAGCACGACGCGCCCGGCGCCCATCAGCCCCTCGTCCGTAATGATCCAGAAGACCGGAGTGCCGCGCCGCGTCAGCAGCGCCTGCAGAATGAACAGGAAGGCGGCGATCATCAGCAGCCCCCGGAAGATCTTCAGCGTCCGCCCGGCGACGCCGGCGACAAAGCCGATCATCAGGTCCACCGCCAGGAGGCCGAGCAGGAAGAAGAGATTGTCCGTCATAAACGCGCAGACGCAGATGATGATCGTCAGCAGCAGCTTTGTGACCGGATTCATCCGGTGTATCACGGAATTTCCGGGAATATATTGTAGCACATGATTCATAAAATGTTACCCTTCCTTTTTGCGGCGCAGGATGGCATCCGCCATGGATTCGGGGGTATCCGCGTCCTCAAAGCCCCTGCCAAGCCGCAGGCTCAGGCCGATCATCTGCGGCGGCAGAATGGAAGCGCGTTCCATCAGGGCGCTGTTGCGGAAGATCTCCGGGACGGGGCCGTCGTCCAGCAGCCTTCCGCCGCTCATGACCAGGGCCCGGCTGGCATAGTCCAGCACGATCTCCATATCGTGGCACACCATGATGACCGTAACGTTCTTTTCCCGGTTCATCGTCCGGATCTGATCCATGATGTGGCAGCATTCCCGGTAATCCAGCCCCGTGGTCGGCTCGTCCAGAATCAGCACGGAGGGTTCCACCGCCAGGATGGATGCGAGGGCAACCCGCTGCCGCTGGCCGCGGCTGAGGGAGAAGGGCTCCTCCTCGCCCGTGAAGCCGAACTCCTGCAGCACCTCGTCCGCGCGATGGCCGAGCGCTTCGGCGCCCTCCTCTCCGCGGACGGTTTCCAGGCCGAAGAGGATCTCTTCCCGGACGGTGTTTTTACAGATCTGCCGGTCGGGATTCTGAAAGAGGAAGCCGACGCGGCGCGCCCGGTCGCTGACCCGGCTGGAAGCGGTATCCGTTCCGTCGATGATGACGCGGCCGGAGGTGGGCTTGATCAGCCCGTCGATCAGGCGGACCGTCGTGGTCTTTCCGGCGCCGTTGGCACCGAGGATGGCGACGAATTCCCCGTCGCCGATCCGGAAGGACAGATCCTGAACCGTGGGACCCTGGGCGGGATAGGCAAAACAGACTTTATCCAGCTCGATCATGCCATCAGCCCCCTTGCCGTTTTTTCCGCTTCATCCAGATTGATGCATACCGGAATTTCCTTCCCGGTTTTCCGGCTGAGCGCCCGGGACAGGGTGGCGACACGGGGAATGTTGACCCCGATGTTTTCCAGATCCTCCGCGTGGGAGAGCACCTGCCGCGTTTCGCCTTCGTGAACGGCCTTTCCTTCGTTCAGCACCAGCAGGCGGCGGGCAAACTCGCACAGCAGCATGATTTTCTGCTCGATGACGACGATCGTGATTCCGAATTCCTCGTTCAGCTCCCGCAAAAGGGTGAAAACCTGGCGGCTGCTCTGGGGATCCAGCTCGCCCGTCGGCTCATCCAGCACCAGCACCCGGGGCTTCAGCGCGATGACGGAGGCGATGGCCACCTTCTGGCGCTGCCCGCCGGAGAGCGATCCGATGCTGCGCTCCCGCAGCTCCGGAATGCCGACCTTTCCGAGTGCAAAGCCGATCCGCTCCGGGATCTCATCCCGGCCGATGCCGAAGTTTTCCAGCCCGTACAGCAGCTCATCCTCGACCGTCGGGCAGATGATCTGGCTGTCCACATCCTGAAAGACCATCCCGACGAGGCGGGAAATGTCGATCAGGGAGGAATCCACCGTGTCCATTCCGCCGACCGTGACGCTGCCGTAGAAGTCCCCCTTGTAGTGGTGCGGAACGATTCCGCTGATCGCCCGGCCCAGCGTGGTCTTGCCGGCGCCGGCGGGGCCGATAATGCCCAGGAAGTCACCCTCCCGGAGGGAAAGGCTGATTCCCTCCAGGGCGGGCTTCTTCTCATCCTGATAGGTGAAGGACAGATCCTGAATCTCAATCATGGGGACGCTTGCCCTCCTTGGCTTATTTGAGCACTTTCTTCAGCGGGATGTACAGCAGCTGCACCAGCACGGCGCCGATGGCGGCGGTGCCCAGCACGATCGGCACATAGGCCACCAGGCCGCTGGTCTCCATGTGCATGAACAGGAACAGGCAGACCACGAAGCTGCCGCCGGAGATGACCGTTGAAACGAAGGTCGCCAGGGCGGGGTTCAGGTCCATTTTGCTGAACTTGAAGGGTACCTTGATCATGAAGTACATCGCGACGGCGCCGAGCAGCTCGGAGATGAAATTCAGCCACGGGGTTCCGGGCAGGAACTGGCAGATGGCGCCGGCCAGGATGCCGATGATGGCGCATTCCAGCAGCTTCGGCCGGACCAGCAGAATGGCCAGACAGTAGGAAGCGATGATGAAGTTGGGCTTCATGCCGAAGAAGTTGATGACGCTGCCGACAAAAAGCTTCAGCACAGCGCCGGCGGCCAGCAGTACGGCCACCAGAATGAGGTCGCGGATGGAAAATCCTGTGGTTGCGGTTGCCTGAATCGTTCTCTTTTCTGCCATGGTGATCCTTCCTTTCTTTCGCCCCTTCGGGGCAATCAATCAAGTAAAAAGATTCATTGGCAGCCGGGATGCCGGCCCGGCATTTCAAAGAGGCAGGTGGTACAAAAAAGACCCGTCCCGTTGAAGGACGAGTCTGTTAAAACAAACCCATGGTGCCACCTTGCATGAACCGGTAAACCGGTCCTCTCTTCCGAAAGCGCCAACACGCTCTCCGCTCTTAACGCGAGCACACGGTCCGGATACTCCGGGTTGCCCCGTTTCCCCTTTCCCTCAGCGATCCATTTGCCGGTGAACCTTCCGCGGGTTTCCAGCTGCCCCCGCTCTCTGTGGGCGTTCCTCCCGGTTTGATCTTCGCCTCAAAGGTTTCAGATATTGCTGAAAAGATACCATGGTGTTTCTGGTTTGTCAACAGCCGGATTGTACTTGGATTGTATTTCCGGAAAACCGGCGAACGGTTACAGCCCGTAGCCGGCAATGATGCCGGAGAACTCAGCGGACAGGGCAAATCCTGCATTCAGGCCTTCCAGGGACAGTCCGTCGGCGATGCGCTGCTTCCAGTATGCCTTTCCGTCCGCATCGGCAGGGCGTCCGAGATAGAGCTGATACAGGGAATCGAGCAGGGCGTCCGGATTGTTCTGAATCTTTTCCCTGGCATTCATTTCGTCCGAGAATACGAAACCTGCGGCAACCTGCTGCGGCGTCTGCGACCTGTTCTGCAGAATGCTGCACCAGTAGGCCAGCCCGCCTTCATCGCTTCCGCGGCCCAGCGCTTCGCGATAGCAACGGGTCACAAAGCCCTCAAGGCCGGTGACGGCCTGAGAGGAAGCCGGGGCGACGGAACCGGCTTCAATGCCGTATTCGGCACAGAGCCCCAGAAACTCCTGGGAACCGCAGAATCCGTTGATGACGACGCTCTCGGCATCCCCCTGATCCAGGAAGCCTGCCCAGTGCGCTTTTCCGGCTTCATCGGCAGGACGGTTCAGCATCGTGCTGTACAGGATGTCAACCGTTTCCGCGTTGCTTCGGTTCTGACTGATGTATTCCTGGCTGCCAAGGAAGTTGCTGATGATGGTGGCGGCATTGGAGGAGCCGGAAGCCAGCTGGCCGACCCAGTTGTTCAGCCCGCCTTCATCGGCTTCCCGCCCGAGAATCAGGTTGTAGCAGCGGGAGACGAAGGAGGTGACTTTTGCTGTATCGACGGGGACAGGCACCGCAACGGGTTCCGGAACGGGATCCGGTGCAACGGTTTCATTGCCTGTACCGTAACGGGTGATCAGGAAATTGCCTTTTTCGACGACCTCCGCCTTTTTGAGCTTCCGGCCCCAGTGGACGGAATCATTGTATCCGCCTTCCGCGACGACAACGCCGTCGCTCTGCTTCTCCAGAACGATCACGGAATGGGAATCATGATTGATCCGCAGGATATCGCCGACCCGGATCTGGTCAAAGCTGTAGTCTTCAACAATGCTGCCCAGGGTGTTCTTGCCGAAGGCGGCATCGCTCATTTCGTATGCAAAGGCAACACAGCCGTATCCGGTATAGGTGGTATGGGTATACTCCTCCATGCCGATAATGTCCTGCCACACATACGTGCGGCTGGCATCATTCCAGTGGGTTCCCTCCGGATAATTCGTCTTCTGGGCAATCAGCCGGCTGTACACTTCCGCTTCGGAAATGTCGGCACAGGCGCAGGCGACCAGGCTGATGGCCAGCAGCAGGGTGATGAGAAACACAGACAGTTTTCGCAGACCAGCGCGCACAGGAATCCCTCCTTCATGATTGAATGAGTATGGTGCGGTTGCGGGAATGGTTTTACTCCAGCAGATCGTCCCGGATCCGGTGGAGCATGAACAGGTCAAACAACCCGTTCAGCACATAGAAAATA
>CAMOYA010000016.1 GCA_946629635.1 uncultured Clostridia bacterium | reverse complement strand
TTATTCCCACTCGATGGTGCCGGTGGGCTTGGGAGTGAAGTCGTAGAGGACGCGGTTGACACCCTTCACTTCGGTGATGATCCGGCGGACGATGTGCTGCATCAGATCAAAGGGAATGTTTTCCACGGTGGCGGTCATGGCGTCCCGGGTGTTGACGGCACGGATGATGACGGGCCATTCTTCGCAGCGGACATTGTTCCGCACGCCGACGCTCTTCAGATCGGGGATGACGGTGAAATACTGCCAGACCTTGTTCTGCAGATCATTCTTCAGGAATTCCTCCCGCAGAATGGCATCGCTTTCGCGGACGGCCTCCAGCCGGTCCCGCGTAATGGCACCGAGGCAGCGCACGCCCAGACCGGGGCCCGGGAAGGGCTGACGGTAAACCATGCCGAAGGGGAGACCCAGCGCCACACCGACGACGCGCACTTCATCCTTGAACAGGAACTTCAGCGGCTCGACCAGCTCGAAATCCAGATCCTCCGGCAGACCGCCCACATTATGGTGCGCCTTGACGGGGCCGCTCTCGAGAATATCGGGATAGATGGTTCCCTGCGCGAGGAAATGAATATTGTCCTGCTTGCGGGCTTCTTCCTCAAACACGCGGATGAACTCGGCACCGATGATCTTGCGCTTCTGCTCCGGGCTGGAAACGCCGGCCAGCTTGTCCAGGAAGCGGTCCACCGCGTCGACATAGATCAGGTTGGCATTCATCTGATTCCGGAAGACCTCGATGACCTGCTCCGGCTCTCCCTTGCGCAGAAGCCCGTGATTGACATGGACGGCGACCAGATTCTTGCCGATGGCACGGATCAGCAGCGCGGCCACCACGGAACTGTCCACGCCACCGGACAGGGCGAGCAGCACCTTTTTATCTCCGACCTGCTTCTGAATCGCTTCCACCTGCTCCGCGATAAAGGCTTCCGCCAGTTCGGGAGTCGTAATCCGCTGCATGGTTTCGGGACGCTTGTTATTCTCCATCTTTCATCCTCCGTAATCATCGATCAAAATCAGAAAATACCCGGCACATATGATAAAATGAGGAAGGAAAGGGTGTCAAGTCGGAAAAGATGACGAAAAGATGAAGCTTTTCTTGCGAAAAAAATATTTTTGATGCTTCTGCAGGCATTTTGTTAACCTGCTTGTTAACCTCGCCGTTTCGCAAAGCTTCAGAATCGATATGCAGGATGGATGGGGTAAAATGTATGAACAAATGACGGAAACGTTACCATGAAGCTTTCGAAGCCGCTTGACAGGGCAGGGAAGCCTGCTATATAATGCATGCATCCGAAGGTTAACGTGTTAACCTCAGAAATTAAATAGGAGGAACTCCAACTATGAAGAAACTGTTTGCCCTGGTTATTTCCCTGGCACTGGTTCTGGTAAGTGTTTCCGCTTTTGCTGCAACGCCCGTTGCCAATACGGATCTGGCTTACAAGGGAACCCTGACTCTGATGCACTTCTCCACTTCCGAAGAATCCGAAGGCAACGGCGGCTCCGATGGCTTCCGTACCACGATTGCCAACTGGCAGGCGGCTCATCCGGACATCACGCTGGAGCAGGATGTTCTGGCGAACGCTGAGTACAAGACCACGATCGCGACCCGCGCTGCGGCGAACGATCTGCCCGATGTTTTCCTGCTGCAGGGCATGAACACCATCTCCTGGGCGCAGGGCGGCCTGGTGCTGGATCTGACCGACATCATCGCCAAGTCCCCGTACTATGCGGATTACAACACCGCGTACTTCACCCCCTTCACCACCGAAGGCAAGATCTACGGCTATCCGGTGCTGACCGGCGGTACCTGCACCGTTGTGATCTACGACAAGGCCATGTGGAAAGAAGCCGGATTCGACAGCTTCCCCACCACCTGGGCGGATGTTGAAAAGGCCTCCGAGTATTTCGAAGGCAAGGGCATCGACACGATCGCTTTCGGCAACGGCGGCAAATGGCAGATGAACTCTGACTTCATTTCCACCCTGGGCAATCGTTACACCGGTCCCGAATGGTTCTCCAGCCTGATCGCCAAGAGCGGCGCTGCCTTCACCGATGAAGCGTTCGTCAAGGCGCTGACCGAGACCAAGCGGCTGTTCACCGAAACCAAGATCTTCAACGATGACTTCAACACCGTCACCAACGAGGATGCCCGTGAGTACTTCATCTCCGGCGACGCGGCGGCCATGATCGGCGGCAACTGGGACGAAGCTTACATCTGGCAGACCCTGAAGGACACCAACGAAGAAAAGTTCAACAACATGGGATTTGCGGTTCTGCCTCAGCCGGCGGATGCCACCTTCGCTCCGGATTCCCAGAACATCGGTCTGGGCTATGCCATCGCGATCAACCCCAAGGTTGCTGAAGACGCTGACAAGCTGGCTGCGGCCATCGACCTGGCTCAGGAACTGACCGGCCCCGCCTTCTCCAGCTATGTGGCTGAGAACTACGCGCTGGGCGGACTGACCGCTGCCGGCGATGTGGACTTCTCCAAGTTCGACCCGATCACCGTTGCGTTCTACAACTGGTCCTATGTCGACACCACCACCTGCGAAATCTACGACTCCTACATCTCCTCCGCGGTTTGGGATGTGTTCAACACCGACGTGCAGTCCATGCTGAACGGCGAGCTGACCCCCGAACAGGTGGCTGAGAATGCTCAGGCTGCGTATGTTGCGAACTATTGATCTCTGATGAATTAATCAATTCACGCAGAGCTTGCCGCCCTGCCCGGCTCCCGGGCAGGGCGGCTTTGGAAAACGGCTGTTTTCCTGGCTTTCGGCTTTGGATACGGTTTCCGTCTGCGGGACGGAGGCGGCGGACAAAGCCGATGGCCAGGGGCCATGAGAAAGGAAGGGACAGAAATGCTTCAGGCGATCAAGCCCAAAAAAAGTATCGTATGGCTTTATCTGCTGATTCCGGTTGCTCTTTTTATCTTTTCGGTCTTTGTGCCGCTGCTGACGGCGCTGTACTTCAGCTTCTTCGAGTGGAAGAGCGGCCAGACCATCTATACCGCCTTCTTCAACGGACTGACGAACTACAAGGCGCTCATCGCCGACAGCATCTTCTGGAAGTCATTCTGGAACAACATCTACCTGGTCATCGCCTGTATCGTCGGGCAGATCGGCATCGCGTTCGTGCTGGTGCTGTTTGCCAATTCCAAGCTGGCGGTCGGCAAGGCGGTGCACCGGACCTTCGGCTTCTTCCCGAGCACGATTTCCGCGGTCTGCATCGGTCTGATCTGGAGCATTATCTTCCATTCCAAGTATGGCCTTTTGAACTGGTTCGTGGTCAACGTGCTGGGCGGAACGAAGCAGACCTGGCTGGGCGATTCGGCTCATGTCATGCTGTATGTTTCCATCCCGCTGATCTGGCAGTATATCGGATATTACATGGTGATCCTGTTTTCCGCCATCGCGGGCATTGACCAGCAGATCTTTGAGTCCGCGGAGATCGACGGGGCGAACGGCTTCCAGACGGCCATTCATATCACCCTGCCGATGATCCGCTCCACGGTGCTGGTCTGCCTGACCCTGTGCATCGCCGGCAACATGAAGGCCTTCGACTCGATCTGGACCATGACGGCCGGCGGCCCCGGCTATTCCTCCTATGTGATGGCCCTGTACGGATATACGGTATCCTTCCAGCAGTCCAACCTGGGCTACGGCAGCGCCATTTCCATCGGAATCTTCGTGCTGTCTCTCGCCGTGATCGGCGGAAGCCAGTGGATCGTCAAGCGGGCTACCCGCGGATTGGAGGATTAAGCGATGAGCAGAAAACAGAAGGTTGAATCCAATTTCAAGCCGGCGGGACACGGCCACAAGTCGGCAGGACACTATGCCGGCAAGATCGCAATCAACGTGGTCCTGTGGCTTTTCTCCCTCAGCTGCATCTTCCCGCTGTTCTGGATGTTCTATTCCTCGCTGAAGCTGAAGAGGCAGTTCAACGCGGACGTGATTTCCATCCCCTTCGGGAACGCAACGCTGCAGAACTACACGGACATTCTGAACAACGCGGACTACCATCTGGGTGAATCGATGCTGAACTCCTTCCGGACGACGGGCATCAGCATCGTGCTGATCGTGCTGTTCTCCTTTATCGTCGGGTATATCCTTTCCCGGATCCGCTTCAAAATGAACCGGCCGCTGTATCTGATGTTCCTGATGGGCATGCTGATTCCGATTCATTCCCTGCTGGTTCCGATGTACGTGCTTTTCCGGAATCTGGGCATGAGCAACCAGTGGTATACGCTGCTGATGCCCTATGTGGCCTTCGGCCTGCCGATGGGTATCTTCCTGGTGGAGGGGTATGTCAAGGGCATTCCGATCTCGCTGGAGGAGGCGGCCGCCATCGACGGCTCCAGCTTCTCCAGAACGCTGTGGCAGATCATCATGCCGCTGTGCCGGCCGATTCTGGTTACGGTGGCCATCATTCAGATCTTCAGCTGCTGGAATGAGTTCTCCTTTGCCCTGGTGCTGATCCAGAACGTTCACCTGCAGACCGTTCCGCTGGCGCTGACCCAGTTCAAGGGGCAGTTCGGATCCGACTATCCGCTGCAGATGACGGCCATGCTGATCACGATGAGCCCGATTGTGGTGCTGTACTTTGCCTTCAGCAATCAGATCATCAAGGGAATGGTCGCCGGAGCCGTCAAGGGCTAAAAGTGAGCAGAAGCACAATAAGTGACGATTGACACCGCAATTGCACCTGCTACAATGTTTTTATCTGAAAACGAAGACAACAGGGGAGATTATACGATGTTCACGAATGAAGTGAAGGAGCATCTGGAGCAAAAAATCCTTCCATTCTGGATGAAGCTGAAGGATGACCGGCACGGCGGCTTCTATGGCTATATGGATGAGGATCTCCGGCTGGATCCGAAGGCCGATAAAGGGTGCATTCTGAACAGCCGGATCCTGTGGACGTTCTCCACCGCGGCGCGGGTTCTGGGCCGGGAGGATCTGCGCGCCTATGCGGATCAGGCATATGCGTTCGTGGATCGGTTCCTGGATCCGGAAAACGGCGGCGTGTTCTGGTCCGTATCCTTTGACGGGCACCCGGTGGATACGACCAAGCACACCTATTGCCAGGCCTTCGCGATCTACGGACTGGCGGCCTATTACCGCCTGACGGGGAAAAAGGAAGCGCTCGGCAAGGCGATGGACCTGTTCCGGGTCATTGAGGGAAAATGCCGGGATGCGGGCGGCTATCTGGAAGCACTGAAGGCGGACTTCAGCCCGGAAAGCAACGAAAAGCTCAGCGAGAACGGCGTCATGGCCTCCCGGACGATGAATACGCTGCTCCATGTGGTGGAAGCCTATGCGGAGCTGTACCGGGCGTATCCGGATGATTCAGTGCGCCAAGCCGGCCGGGCCGGCCTGGAGCAGGCACTGCATACGGTTTACAATCCGCAGAAGCGGCGGATGGAGGTCTTCTTCGACGCGGAGTTCCGCCCGCTGCTGGATATGCAGAGCTACGGACATGATATTGAAGGCAGCTGGCTGATCTGGGATGCCGCCGAAGCCATGGTTCCGCCGGAGGAGCGGGAGCCGTGGCGGAAAATGTGCATCGATCTGCTGGAAAGCGCCACGGAGCGGGCCTTCACGGATCACGGACTGCATTACGAAATCGTCGCCGGCGAAGTCAACACGATCCGCGCGTGGTGGCCCCAGGCGGAGACGCTGCTGGGATTTGACTTTGGCTGGCGGATGACGAAGGATGCCGGCTGGCTGAAGAAAATGCGGACGCAGTGGGACTATATCCTTCGGACCATCGTGGATCCGAGGGAAGGCGGAGAATGGTTCAACGAGCTGTATGAGGACGGCACTTCGGTGCATAAGCCGATGGTGGAGGAATGGAAGTGTCCGTATCATAACGGACGGATGTGCCTGAATCTGCTGGCAGGGGAGCTGCCGGAGCTGTAAGGACGGGGACCGGACGGGAAGGATGAGAACCCGATGAAGAAAGCGACGATGCGGGATATTGCCCGGGCCGTGGGAACCAGCGCCGTAACCGTATCCCGGGCCATGTCGGGCAAACCGGGCATGAGCGACAGACTTCGGTCCAGAATTCTGAAAAAGGCTGCGGAAATGGGATATGAGTATCCGGGCAGCGAACGGATGGTTCCGAAGGCGAATCTGGATATCGGGATTCTGATCCCGGACCGCCATTTTGACGCCGATTCCTTCTATGCGGATATGTATAAGCGGGTGATCCGAAAGCTGTCGGAGCAGGGGCATTTCGGGCTGCTCGAGATTCTGGACGCGGAGGATGAGAAGCGCCTGGTTCTGCCCCGGATGCTGACGGCGAGCCATGTGGACGGGCTGATCCTGCTGGGAGAACCGTCCAAGGCCTATTACCGGATGATTGCCCAGGCAGGAATCCCGACGGTTTTCCTGGACTTTTACGATGAGCAGGCGAATGCGGACGCGGTCACGGGCGATAATGTCTACGGCGCATATCGGCTTTCGAGCCATCTGATCCGGCTGGGCCATCGGAAGATCGCCTTTGTGGGCAATGTCAAGGCCACGAGCAGTATCATGGACCGGTTCCTGGGATACTGCCGCGCCCTCCTGGCCAACGATCTGCCGTTCCGCGAGGACTGGATGATCTCCGACCGGAAGGATGACGGGGAGCTGATCCCGCTCGTTCTGCCGAAGGAGATGCCGACGGCCTTCGTATGCAACTGCGATATCACGGCGCGCAACATGATTGAAACCCTTCTCCGGGCCGGTTACCGGGTGCCGGAGGATGTATCCGTCACCGGGTTTGACGATTTTCCCCCGCCCGGGAAGAATGAACAGCCGGCGCTGTCTACCTTCCGCGTCGATACGGACGGAATGATCGATCTGGCGGTCAAGCACCTGCTGGAGCGGTGCGCGGGCGTGCGCAAGCCTTTCGGCCGGACGGTGGTGGGCGGGCAGCCGGTGTACCGCAATTCCGAGCAGGAGACGGTTCCGGACCGCTGAGCCTGTGCTGAAGGCGGTCGGCCCGATCATGGGAATGAAGAAATGAAAAGCTGTTTTCCACTGCATCCGGCAGAAGAAAGCATTCGGAAAAAGACATCAGAGAAAGGAAGATCACAATGAGCAAGGTTCAAATGATCAATGTCAGTTCCCTTCCCAATATTCCGTGGCAGGAAAGGCCAGCGGATCTGAAGACGGAGACGCCGGTATGGCGCTATTCCGGCAATCCGGTGATGGGGCGCAATCCCACGCCGGAGATTGCCCGGATTTTCAACAGCGCCGTCGTGCCGTGGGAGGACGGGTTCATCGCCGTGCTCCGCGGGGAACAGGTCAACGGCATCCCCTATGTCTATCTGGGCCATTCAAAGGACGGTATCCACTGGGACGTGGAGCGGGAAAAGGTGCCGTTTACCGACGAGAACGGAAATCCCAAGATGCCGCATTATGCCTATGACCCGCGGCTGGTCAAGGTGGACGATACCTATTACATCATCTGGTGCGGAGACTTCTACGGCGCGTCCATCGGCATGGCGAAGACGAAGGATTTCAAGACATTTACCCGGATTGAAAACCCCTTTATCCCGTTCAACCGGAACGCGGTGCTCTTCCCGCGGAAAATCGGCGGGGAATACAAGCTGCTGAGCCGTCCCTCGGACAGCGGCCATACGCCCTTCGGCGACATCTTCCTTTCCTCCAGCCCGGACATGGTCTTCTGGGGAAAGCACCGTCATGTGATGGGCAGCGGCGGAGAATGGTGGGAAGGCGTGAAGATCGGCGCCGGCGCGGCTCCGATCGAGACCAGCGAGGGATGGCTGATGTTCTATCACGGCGTGGCGACGACCTGCAACGGCTTCGTTTATTCCATGGGCGGCGCGATTCTGGATATCAATGAGCCCAGCAAGGTGCTTTACCGCTGCGCCAATTATCTGCTGACGCCGGAAGAGGATTATGAGGTGACCGGGTTCGTGCCGAACGTGGTGTTCCCCTGTGCCACACTGCAGGACGGGGATACCGGCCGGATTGCGATCTATTACGGCGCCGCGGATACGCATGTCGGTCTGGCGTTTACGACGGTGGATGCGGTCGTGAATTACATCAAGGATCACAGCGTGCTTCATGGCGGGGATGATGAAGCTGTGCATAACTATTGATTAAAGAGGTAAAATATGAACGCTCGCAGTTTTGATTCGCTGATGGAATCCTATGAGCGGCTGATCTGCCGCCCGAATCCGGTGAACGAGCATTTCTATAACGGGATCTTCACCCGGTATGCCAATCCGGTGCTGACCCGGGAGCATGTTCCGCCCTTCTGGATCTATGATGCCAACCCGGAGACGAACCCCTTCATGATGCAGCGGCTGGGCGTCAACGCCACGATGAACAGCGGCGCGATCAAGGTGGGGGACAAATACTGCCTGGTGGTTCGGGTGGAAGGCGCGGACCGCAAGAGCTTCTTTGCCGTTGCGGAAAGCGACCGGCCGACGGAAGGGTTCCGCTTCCGGGATTATCCGGTGATTCTTCCGGATACAGAGATGGCGGAAACGAATGTGTACGACATGCGGCTGACCCGTCATGAGGACGGGTGGATCTATGGCGTCTTCTGCTCCGAAAGCAAGGACGAGTCCAGCGGAGATCTTTCCGCCGCCGTTGCGGCTGCCGGCATCGTCCGGACGAAGGATCTGGAGACCTGGGAAAGGCTTCCGAACCTGAAGACGCTCAACTCGCCCCAGCAGCGCAATGTGGTGCTTCATCCGGAGTTTGTGGACGGAAAGTATGCCTTCTATACCCGGCCGATGGACGATTTCATTGAAACGGGTTCCGGCGGCGGCATCGGCTTTGGCCTGTGCGACGATATCACGCATCCGGTGGTGGGCGAGGAGCGGATCCTGTCCCGCCGGAAATATCATACGATTACAGAATCGAAGAACGGCGCCGGTGCGGTGCCGATCAAAACGGAAAAGGGATGGATCCATATTGCGCACGGCGTGCGGAATACGGCAGCCGGGCTGCGGTATGTGCTGTATGCTTTCGCGACGGATCTGAAGGATCCGGCGAAGGTGATCGCCGAGCCCTCCGGCATGCTGCTGGGACCGCTGGGGCGGGAAAGAATCGGGGATGTCAGCAACGTGGTGTTCACCAATGGCGCCATTGCCGACAGCGACGGAAAGGTGTATATTTATTACGCTTCATCCGATACGCGGATGCATGTGGCTGAAACGGATCTGGACCGGCTGTGCGATTTCGTGTTCAATACGCCGGAGGATCCGCTGCGCAGCCCGGACTGCGTGCGGCAGCGGGCGGATCTGATCCGCCGGAATCTGGAATATATGAAGAAAAGGAAATAAGCATATGACCAGTCTGCAACCATCCCCGCTGTTCTCGGACGGCGCGGTACTCTGTCATGGGAAACGGATCTGCTTATTCGGACAGGCGCATGGGAATGCGCCTGTCCGCGCCTGTTTATCCGACCGGGAGGGCCATATTCTGGGCGAAGGGGAAGCAAGGCCGGAAAACGGCCGATTTGAGATTATCCTCCCTCCCCAGCAGCCGGGAGAGGATCGTCGGCTGACCTTTGAATCCGGCGGGGAAACGGTCCGGATTGAACATGTGGCGGTGGGAGAAGTGTACCTGGCAGGCGGTCAGAGCAATATGGAGCTTGCACTGTGCAACGCGGATGAAGGCCCGGAGGAGGCTGCGGCAACGGTGGATCCGCTGCTGCGCTTCTTCAATGTGCCGAGAATCCCGTATCCTGACCCGGAACTGGAAGGGAAGCTTTCGGAAACCCGCTGGCAGAGCGTATCCCCTGAAACGAGCGGGAATGACAGCGCGGTGGCGTTCTTTTTCGGCAAATCGATGCGCCGGAGGCACCCGGAAATGCCCGTGGGAATCATCGGCTGCTACTGGGGCGGAACCTCCGTGACCTGCTGGATGGACACGGAGACGCTGGAAACCCTGAAGGAGGGAATCAGGTATCTCCGGGATTACGAAAAGGAATGCGCCGGGAAGACCATGGAGCAATACCTGAAGGAGGAAAAGGCATTCCAGGATGCGCTGGATGCGTGGAACCGTCAGGTGGAGGAATACAGACGGGGACATCCGGGTGCGCCATGGCCGGAGATCAGCGATGCATGCGGCCTGTGCCCCTGGTTTCCGCCGGCCGGACCGGGCTCACCGTACCGTCCCGCGGGACTGGTGGAGACGATGCTCCGCCCCGTCTCTCCCATGACGCTGACGGCGATTCTGTACTATCAGGGTGAGGCGGACGCGGCGCTGACGGATCATTATGACGAGCTGATGGCGGCGATGATCGCCCTGTGGCGGCGGATGATGAAGGACGAGGAACTGCCCTTCCTGTTCGTGCAGCTGCCGATGTGGCTGGACTTCGGGGCGGCGGACACCTTCCATTGGCCGAAAACGCGGCTGGCCCAGGCGAAGGTGCGGGATACGGTGGCAAATACCGGCATGATCTGCCTGCTGGATGAGGGGGAATACGGGAATATCCATCCCACCTGCAAGCGGCCGGTGGGGGAGCGGCTGGCGGAGCTGGCCTGCGCCATGCTGTACGGAAAGGGCGAACTTTCTCCGCGCGCCCTTCGGGCGGTTCGCGCGGGAGATGCGGTCGAGGTGATGCTGTCCGCGCCGGTTTTTGCCCGGGACGGAGAGGCGGCGCTCCTGGAGATCGCCGGCGAAGACGGCGTATTCTGCCCCGCGGAGGGAGAGATGCGGGGCTCCGCGATCCGGATTCATGCCGACAATGTGCCGGAACCGGTGAGCGTGCGCTATGCATGGACCGATTATTCCGACCGGGTGAACCTGTTCGGCGAAAACGGCCTCCCCCTGGAGCCTTTCCGGCTGCAGGCGGAAAAACGGTGAAAGTACGAAAGTAAGCATTGACAATCCGGGGAGAAAAGGGTAAACTTCCCCGTAACGGCTGTGAAGGAGAGTGCGGCGGATATCGGCGTGAAGAGACGCGGTGGCCGGTGCGAACCGCGGGAAGAATCCGTTTGCTGTAGCTCCGGAGCCGGAAGGAAGAAAGCCGCAGGGCAAGTAGAACCTTCCCGAATTCTGCCGCGTCAGGGCACAGGGCTTCACGGGAGCCTGAAGGGGCGCCTCTTTGTCGGGGCGCAATTTGAGTGGTACCGCGGGTGTGATCTCATGCCCGTCTCAAAGCAGATTTGAGACGGGCATTTATTTTTTCCGGAGGGAACGAGACATGGCACAGATGACGGGGTTGAATTTCAAGATTCAGGAGATGGCACACCGGATCCGCGAGCTGCGGGAGATTGAAAACTTTACCATTGCGGAGATGGCCAACAAGACGGGCGTGACGGAGCAGGAGTATATTGACTGCGAGATGGGCCGGTCCGATCTGACCTTTGCCTTCATCTATCGCTGTGCGCTGGTGTTCGGGGTGGACGTGGGGGATATCATCGAGGGCGCGAGCCCGAACCTGAATTCATTCACTGTCACGCGCGCCGGGGAAGGCCAGCGCATCGAGGAAGCGCACGACATGGTGTACTACAACATGGCGGCGTCCTTCCGGAATCGGATTGCGGAACCGCTGTACGTGCAGGCGGCCTACAGCGCTGAAGCGGAGAAGGAAGACATCAAGCTGACCACCCACGAAGGCCAGGAGTGCGATATTGTCATCGAGGGCCAGCTGAAGGTGCAGGTGGGCGAGCATACCAGCATCCTGAACCCGGGCGATTCGATCTATTATGACAGCGGCACGCCGCATGGCATGATTGCCACGGGCGGGAAGGACTGCCTGTTCTATGCCATCGTGCTGAACCCGACCGGCGCGCCGATCCCGGAGCTGACGCCGGAAAAGATCCTTCCCGGAACGCAGCTCGTGGAGGTGCCGGCGGAGAACGGCCGCACCCGGGTATGGCACCGCTTTGCCGACGTGGAAAAGGACGAAAACGGCACGCCGGTGAAGATCACCTTCAAGAATACGGAAAAGTTCAATTTTGCCTTCGACGTGATGGATGCAATCGCCGAAGAGGTGCCCAACAAGCTGGCCATGGTCCATCTCGACCGGGACAAGAATGAGCACCGGTTCACGTTCAGGGACATCCGGCGGGCTTCCAATCGCTGCGCCAATTATTTTACCTCGCTGGGCATCAAAAAGGGCGACCGCGTGATGCTGGTGCTCCGGCGGCATTATCAGTTCTGGTTTGCGATTCTGGCGCTGGAGAAGATCGGCGCGATCGCGATTCCCGCCACCAGCCAGCTGCAGGAGCATGATTTCGAGTATCGGTTCAATGCCGCCGGTGTCAAGGCGATCCTGTGCACGGCGGACGGAGATACGGCGCACCAGGCGGAGCTGGCGGCGAAGGACGCCCCGAGCCTGGAGCTGAAGATGATCGTCAACGGCACGCGGGACGGATGGCGCTCCTTTGACGAGGAGTATCTCATGTATTCCACCCACTTCGACCGCACGGAGGATACGGCCTGCGGCGATGATCTGATGCTGATGTATTTCACCTCCGGCACCACGGGGTACCCCAAGATTGCCGCCCACAGCTTCAAGCATCCCCTCGGCCATCTGCATACGGCCAAGTACTGGCACTGCGTGAACCCCAACGGCCTGCATCTGACCATTTCGGATACCGGCTGGGCCAAGGCGGGCTGGGGCAAGATCTACGGGCAGTGGCTGTGCGAAGCGGCCATCTTCGTGTACGACTTTGACCGCTTTGATGCGGCGGACATCCTGCCGCTGTTTGCGAAGTATCATATCACGACGTTCTGCGCGCCGCCGACCATGTACCGGATGCTGATCAAGCAGGATCTGAGCCGGTACGATCTGTCCTCCGTGACGCATGCCTGCAGCGCGGGCGAGGCGCTGAATCCGGAGGTCTTCCGTCAGATCGAAAAGCAGACGGGCCTGCAGGTCATGGAGGGCTTCGGCCAGAGCGAAAGCACCATGATCATCGGCAACCTGGCCGGCGCGCCGCATAAGCTGGGCTCCATGGGCCGGGTGACCCCGATCTACCGGGTCGAGCTGCTGGACAGCGACGGAAAGCCGGTGATGCCCGGCACCCCCGGCGAGATCTGTATCGATATCTCCCAGGGAATCCCGATCGGGCTCTTCCGCGAGTACTATATGGACGAGGAGAAGACCCGGGAGGTCATGCACGACGGCTGGTATCATACCGGCGACGTGGCCTGGCGCGATGAGGACGGCTTCTACTGGTATGTGGGCCGGGCGGACGATGTGATCAAGTCCAGTGGCTACCGGATCGGACCGTTCGAGATCGAAAGCGTGATCATGGAGCTGCCCTACGTGCTGGAATGCGGCGTCAGCGCCGCGCCGGACGAGGTCCGCGGCCAGGTCGTCAAGGCCAGCATCGTGCTGACGAAGGGAACGGAGCCCACGGAAGAACTGAAAAAGGAAATCCAGAACTACGTCAAGCAGCATACGGCCCCGTACAAGTATCCCCGGATTGTCGTCTTCCGGGATGAGCTGCCCAAGACGGTCAGCGGAAAGATCCAGCGGGCACTTTTGTAAAAAAATAAAGGAAGCGGAATGAAAATGCCGCTTCCTTCGTTTCTATTTCTGAACGGAAACATGAAAGGATGTGTTTTCTGATGAAGCGTTTCCTGGCGATGCTGTTGGTGTTGGTACTGGGCTGCGGCGGGATGGCGGCCGCAGACGGGGAACAGTATATCTCCTATGATGTCTACGGAGATGTCAATCTGGTCAGCGTTCAGCCGATCGGATGGAGCACCCAGCTGGAAAATGAACAGGTGGACAGAATGCTGGATGCCAACCGGTATACGGTTTATGAGCACACCTGCTGGCAGAGCAAGACAAATGACGATATCCCGGATATCACCCTCTTTTTCAACCGCGCCACGATCTCGGATATCTGGATCCGGAACGGGGATCACTCCGGCGAGGAGAATTATTCCACCTATGCCCGGATCGACCTGGTCGATGTGCTGATCACGACGATGGACGGCGCGCAGTACAGCTTCCCGCAGAACCGCGTGGCGGATCGCTATTCCGGCACGCAGGGATGGATCGGAGAATGGCAGCTGCTGCTGCAGCTGCCCGCAGCCTACACGGATGTGGTTCAGGTGGATCTTTTCCTGCGGGGTTGGCGGAACGGGTACGGGGATGACAAGTATATTGCGCATATTTCCGACATCTCCTTCGTGCCGACGCCCCTGAGCGAAGCGACACCGGTGACGCCGGTTCCGTGGGTGCAGCCGACGGCCACCCCATGGCAGCAGCCGACCGCCAATCCGTGGCAGCCGACCTATAACCCATGGCAGCCGACGCCGACCCCGGACCCGTGGCAGCAGTATCAGGATCCGTATGTGACCCCGAACCCCTGGCAGAATGACTATTCCTATCCGCTGCCCGAGAACGGAAGCGCCTGGAGCGACTATTCGCAGCCGGTATTCTCCCAGGCAACGCCGGCCGTGGAGTCCGCGGTCCTGGATACCTATGTCAATCAGGCGATCACGGGGAGATCCGGCCCCGGGTATGCCTATACGGAGCTGGGAACCTTCCTCAGCCGCGGAACGGCCGTCCGGGCGATCTCCATGCATTACAGCGACGAGGATCAGATCTGGTGGGTGCAGCTGGAGTTCGACTGGGGCAATGAAAAGCGCCGCGTGTATACGGAAGTGACGCGGACGTATCTGAGCGCGGGCCAGGGAACGGTGGAAACGATGCTGAGCGATGCGATCCTCTCCCGCAGCGTTTTCGGCTACTGGGGCCCGGGGTATGCCTACTCCCTGATTGAAAAGCGGATTCCGGAAGGAACCTCCGGCAGCGTATGGATGGAAGAGGGCATGTATGCGCTCTTCGAGTTCCAGGATCCGGATACGGGCATGCTCCGCCGGGTATGGGTGCCGAAAAACGCACTGGAGGCCATGAACGGATGACGCGGCAGATGTCCGGAATGTACCGCCAAAAAACCGCTTCAGGGCTTGACAAATAACGATTCCTGTAGTTAAATATCAGGCGTTGTTGCTTTGGTAAGGAAAGGGCAGGACAGGGGTGCCTGCCGTGAAGGGGGAACTGGCGGTGCAACTGTTGGAAACGGCCCTGCATTTCATCGCAGGATTCTGCGGGCTGGTACTGACGGGAATGATGTTTTACCAGATGATCATCGGGCTGTTTGGCTTTGGGAAAAAAACGAAGGATTACGCGGACCATGATCCGGAATCCCGCTTCCTGGTGCTGGTGCCTGCGCATAATGAGGAACGGGTCATCAGCGATATCGTCCGGAATCTTCAGGAAATGGATTATCCGAAGGAACTGTACGACTTCTATGTGATTGCGGACAACTGTACGGACGGGACGGCTGACGCGGTTCGCGCCGCGGGCGGCAGGGTGATTGAAACCCACAAGGATTCCGAGGATGCGCCGACCGGCAAGCCGATTGCCCTGCGCAAGGCGCTGGAAGCACTGGGGGATTATCAGAACCGCTACGATCTGATGATGATCTTTGATGCGGACAACCTGATCGACCGGAACATGTTCCGCGAGGTCAACAGCCAGTATCTGGACAAGGGAAAGCCGGATCTGATCCAGTGCTATCTGGGCGTCAAGAACAAGAAGGGCGTCGTTGCGTGGATTGACTATACCGGGTTTACGCTGACCAACCGTTTCTTCGGCATGGCCAAGCAGCGCCTGGGGCTGAACTGCGGTATTGGCGGAACCGGTTTTGCCATGTCGACTTCCTACCTCTATGAGCGCGGCGGATGGACGACCCGCTCCCTGACGGAGGATTTTGAAATTCAGGTGGAGGCGACGCTGGAGGGCCGGCGGATCCTCTGGAACCATGAAACCCGCGTGTATGACGAAAAGCCGACCTCGCTCCGCGCTACCATCCGGCAGAAGAACCGCTGGGGTCAGGGCCGCTGGTATGTTACCTTCCATGAAACCGGCAATCTTTTCCGCGCCTTCTTTGCCGGAAAGATCAGCGTGTGGGAATTCCTGAGCGTGTTCACGCATATGTACAACGGCGCGGTCTACGTGCTGCTGACGGCGCAGCTTCTTTGCAACGGCCTGCTGTATCTGATGGGCAACCGGGATATCTTTCGGTTTGACCTGGGCAGCACGGTTCTGAGCATTCTAATCCTGACCTACAGCTTCTTCTACCTGTTCTACTACGCGGAATGGGCGGACAACGGCATTCGGTTCTCCCTCCGGTCGCTGCCGGTCACCGTTGCTTCGTATCTGATCAATATCGTCGTGGGCTTCATCAGCCAGTGGTACGGTCTGCTCCGCTGCGGCGATCAGCTGCACTGGGCCAAGACGGAACATCGGATTGACGCGGAGGATGTCAGCACACGGAAACCTGTTCAGAGCCCCCGCGCGGCGTGATGGAAAGAAGACGGCTCCCGGAGGCGTGCTTCCTGGTCCTCGCGCTTCTGCTTCCGGCCTGGTTTTACGGCGCGATGGATCTGGCTGCGCAGGATGGATCCATTCGGAATATTGCGGCGCCATGCCTCGGTTATGCGGGCATGGTGCTGCTTCTTTTTGCCGTTTTTCAGTGGACAAGGAAATATGTGCCGCCGTCCGGGAATGCATCCCGGACGCTGCTTTTGCTGCTGGGGCTGACGCTCGTGCCGCGGATCCTGTGGTGGCTTGCGGTGCCTCCGGCGACCGGGTCGGATTACGGGCTGTACGTTCGCCTGGCACGGGAATATGCGGAAAGCGGACGGATTGAGCCGGACGCCTATCTGCTGACCATTGCCCCGAATGCCGCGCTGTATGCGGCGGTGCTGGGATGGGTGATGCGCATGTTCGGAACGGATATCGGGGTGGCGCAGGGATTCTGCGTCGTGCTGCATGTCGCCAACGTGCTCCTGCTCTACGGCGTCGGCCGGGAGATGACCTCCCGCCGCCGCGCTTTCTGGGCGTCAGCGGCATTCTCACTGCTGCCGGAAAACATTTTTTACAGCACGTTGCCGGGGATTGAAGCGCTCTCCATGTTTACGATTCTGGCGGGCATGCTCTCCGTCCTGCATTCCGGGAATGGGAAGGGATGGAAGGCATGTGCGCTTCCCCTTGCGGGCGGCGCGCTGCTTGCCTTCTCCGCCTGCGTCCGCGCCAGCGCGTGGGCGGCCGCCGCCGCTGCGGTCTGGCTGCTCCTGAAGCGGCGCAGGGAGGGCGAAACGCTTCGGGACCGGCTGATTTCCCTGCTTTATTTTGCCCTGGGCATGGGGCTGGTGCTTTGGTGGCATCACGGCTTCCAGGGATGGATTTTCGGCGGGCTCCGGCCCGCTGCGGGCCTTGGCTGGCCGCTGTATGAAGGGTTGGATCTGGAAAGCGGCGGAAGATGGACCGAGGAGAAATCAAAGCGCTGTATTGAGCTGATCGAGTCCCTTCCGCCCCGCGATGCGGACCGGGTGCTATGGCAGGAGGCGACGGAACGATTCAGGGCATACTCTCTGCCGGAGAAGATTCGCCTTTTCCTGCGCAAGGGTGGGACGCTCTGGTTCGATTCCCGCTATTCGGTTTACTCGCTGGAGTGGACGGAGTCCCTGCGTCCGGCCGAGGCGGTGGCAACGGGCAGCTGGGGGCTGTGCCTGGCGGCCTGGAACGCCGCCCTCCTGCTTCGGTGGAAGGAGCCCCTCTTTTCCCCGGCGCGGAGCGGCTGCGTCGCCTGTATGATCCTGATCCTGCTCACCTGCGCCTGGCATCAGGCGGGGACGAGCATCGGCCGCTATCACTATATGCTGATCCCCTTCGTGCTGCTGATGCTGATGATGCTTCTGCCGGAGGGAAAAACAACGGGGAGGAAGGTGAAACCGTGGACCTGCTTTCGGCATTGATCCTCAGACCCCTGTCTCTGGTGCGGGACGGCGTGTATGCCGCGCTGAGAAACGTTCCGGCACCCTGGCCGGCGGTCGCGCTGGTGCTCCTGGCGGGGCTTCTGCTTCTGCCCGTTCTTCTGCGGATCGGCGGCAGCCGGAGACAGGCGGAAAAAGGAAGAACGCACTCTGACCGGAAAACCTTTCAGCTGCTCGTTTTTGCCTGCCTGTATCTGGCCATCCTGGTCGGCCTGCTGATTCCTTCCGAAATCCTGAACGCTTCCCCCGGGGAGTTTGTGGATGTTCAGTTTTACCGGAATCCGGACCGCTATCTGCTGCAGACGGCGCTGACAGGATTCGGGATGTTTTTCCTCTGGCCGCTCGTTTACGGCCTTCTGCTTTCCGGAAGGGCGCGGCGGATCCTTGCCGCGGTGATGACGGTGCTCGCCGGCGTGGGCATGATTGACTACGGGTTTTTCGGCCGGGGCTACGGCGTGATTTCATCGCTCCTGCGCTATGAGACGGCGATTGCAAGTCCTCTCGGAACGGTGCTGCTGAACGCCCTGTGCCTGCTGGCGGCAGCGGCGGGAATCGTCCTGGCGGTGCGGAAGTGGCCGTCGGTCGTTCGTGCGGTATGCATCTACGGCTGCATCGCCCTGACGGCAATGACCGCGGTCAATTTCATTTCGATGGAGCAGAAGACGGCGGAGCTGAAGACCATCAGCTCCCGGGAAACGGAGGAAACCCCGTCCTTCCGCCTGAGCCGGAGCGGAAAAAACGTGGTGGTGATCATGCTGGACCGGGCCATCGGCGGCTTCGTTCCATACATCCTGAACGAGCGACCGGAGCTGGCGCGACAGTTTGCGGGCTTCACCTGGTATCCGAATACGCTCTCCTACGGATTTCATACGAACATTGCCTCTCCCGCGCTGTACGGCGGCTATGATTATATCCCGGACGGACTGGAAGCGCGGAAGGATAAGATGCTGCCCGAGAAGCAGAATGAAGCGCTGAAGATCATGCCCTGGAATTTCCGGAAGGCGGGCTATGAGGTGACGGTCTGCGACGCGCCGTATGCCAACTATCAGTGGATTCCGGATCTGAGCATCTATGCGGACGATCCGTCGATCCGCACTTTCCATACGATCGGCCGCTTCAACGAATACAAGGAGGAAATCCTCCGGTGGGAGGATCAGATCCGGAACCGCAATCTGCTGTGCTACAGCCTGATGCGGACCGCACCCACCCTGCTGCAGCCATTTCTGTACGATGGCGGAAACTATCTCGATCCGGATGCGGACGTACTGGGCGATCATCCGCTGTGGGGTGTTTCGACGGACTTTCTCAACTCCTATATGGTCATGAAGAACCTCTCCGCCATGACGGAGGTGACGGAGGAGGGGACGAATACCTTCCTGATGCTGACCAACGAGATGACGCACAACGTACTGGAACTGCAGGAACCGGAATATGTTCCCGCGCGCGGCGTGGACAACAGCGCATACGATGCGGAACACCCGGTCCGGACGTCGGAGGATGGCCGTGTGCTGAACCTGGCGGAGGGGGATGAGCTGCTCCGGATTCATTATCAGTCGGACATGGCGGCGTTCCTGCTGCTGGGCCGGTGGATGGACGATCTGCGGGAGTGGGGCGTCTGGGACAATACCCGGATCATTCTCGTCTCCGATCACAGCTGCTATCTGGGACTGACAGGGATCGATCTGAGCCACGGGCGGACGGATCTGCCCGCGGTTCCAGGCTCGTCTCCGGAGCAGTGGACGGACACCACCAGCTATAATCCGCTGCTGATGGTCAAGGACTTTGGCGCGTCCGCCCTGCGGACGGACGACACATTCATGACGAATGCGGATACGCCGCTGCTTGCGATGAAGGGGCTGATTCCGGACCCGGTGAATCCGTTCACGGATCAGCCGCTCACCGATGCTGCCAGGATGTCCGGAGAACAGCATCTCATCGAGTCCTCATGGGATATCGCGACGAACAACGGCGCTTTCTTCTCCGACCCCGTCCGGATCACCTTCCGCGGATTCGATATTTTTGATCCGGATGCCTGGTCTCTGGAAAAATAGAACGAATTGAAGTATACTGGTGCTCGCCGGCCGGCAAAGACGGCTCCGCCCAGCGGCCGGTACCGCATTGCGGCGGAAAGAATCATGACAGGGAGAAAGCATATGAATCGATCGATTGTCGTTCTGGTGGTTTATCTGATTGGCTGCCTGGTGCTCGTGCCGGCGCAGGCCAGCGCCTATATTGACCCTTCCAATACAACCTTTATCCTGCAGGCGGCCATCGGCCTGGGCGTTGCCGTGGCGGCCGGCGTGTCGATTTACTGGCGGAAGGCCCGGAAGAAGATCAGCAAGGCGATCGGCAAGGATGATTCATCCCGCCAGGATGAGAGCGACGAGATCGACGCGAAATAACCGGATATGGAAATCATAAGCGCGCCGCTGGGCGGACTGATGGGGCTGTGCGTCAGTCTCCTCCGCAACTATGGCCTGGCGATCATTCTCTTTACGCTGCTGACGAAGGTGCTTCTTTTTCCGCTCTCCCTCTGGACCCATCGGAACGGGATCCGGATGGTCCGGATTGAGCCGGAGGTCAATCGTCTGAAGATCCGGTATTCCGGAGACAAGAACATTCTGGCCGATGAGACGGCCGCGCTGTATCGGCGGGAGCATTACAGCCCATTCGCCTCCGTGATCCCCGTTGCGGTGCAGCTGCTGATCCTCTTTGCGCTGGTCCGGATCATCAATCATCCGGCGGAAGACAGCGGGGACATGACCTTCCTGGGACTGAACCTGATGGATGTGCCGCAGCGGGCAGGCGGCCTGTCGGTGCTGGTTCCGCTGCTCGCGGCGGTGGCTTCCCTCGCGCTGTCGCTGTCGCAGAACCGGCTTAATCCGCTGCAGGCATCCCAGAGCCGCCTGGCGCAGACGGCGACGATGGCGATCTCCGTCGGCATCAGCCTGTTCCTGGGCTTTGCCGTTCCGGTCGGTGTCGGATTTTACTGGATCTGGAGCAATCTCTTTTCGATCCTTCAGCAGCCCCTGCTGAACCGGATCTGTCCCCCGGAACGGTATATTGACTATGATGCACTGGAACAGTCCCGAAGGGAACTGAAGGAAGGCACGCATCACGGAAAAGGGGAACAGCGCAGCCGGGAACTGATCCTTCGCGAAAAGGAGGATTACCGCCGCTTCTTCTCCGTCGGCAACAAGCATCTGGTATTCTATTCGGAGAGCAGCGGGTTCTATAAGTATTACGACCGGATCATCCGCTATATTCTGGATCACAGCAGCATGAAGATCCATTATGTCACCTCTGATCCGGATGACCAGATCTTCGACATGGCGAAATCGGAGGAGAAGATCGAAGCCTACTATATTGGCGAAAAGAAGCTCATCTCCCTTTTCCTGAAGCTCGAGGCGGATGCCGTGGTCATGACCATGAGCGACCTGGAAAACTATCAGTACAAGCGGAGCTATTACCGGAAGGATATCAACTATATCTATGTTTTCCACTACCCGCTGAGCACCCACATGGTGCTGCATACCGGAGCGCTGAGGCATTATGACACGATCCTGTGCGTGGGTGAATTCCAGTTTGAGGAGATCCGCCAGACGGAAGCCCTCTTCGGCGATCCGCCCCAGAAGCTGATCGCCTGCGGCTATGGCCAGCTGGAGAACCTGTATGACGCATACCGGAGAATGCCCAGGGAAAAAGGCGGTCGGCCGAAGGTGCTGATCGCGCCCAGCTGGCAGCCGGACAATATCCTGGACAGCTGCCTGGACGCGCTGCTCGGTGAGCTGCTCGGAAAGGGCATGGATGTCACAGTGCGCCCGCATCCGGAATACGTGAAGCGCTATGGGGCGCGGATGGACGAAATCGTCCGCCGGTATCGGGATTATGCCGGGGACGATCTGCATTTCGAGCTTGATTTTTCGGGAAATACTTCGATCTTCGCCTCGGACACCGTGATCTCGGACTGGAGCGGCACGGCGTACGAGTTTGCCTTCGTGACGGAGAGGCCATGCGTGTTCGTCGATACGCCGATGAAGGTCAACAACCCGGACTATGGCCGGATTACCGTTCCGCCGCTGGAAATCACCCTTCGGGATCAGGTGGGCATCCGCCTTGATCCGAACCGGCTGGAAGGGGCGGCGGACCGGATCCGGGAGCTTTTGTCGGACGAGGCGTACGGAGAGCGGATCCGCGCGATCCGGGAGAAGTACATTGCCCATTTCGGCCACAGCGGCGAGGTGGGCGGCCAGGCGATCATCGATGCGGTGAAGGAGCAGATTCAGAAGAGAAAAGAAAAATAAAACAACCGGTCTCCTGCGTTCATGCGGGAGGCCGGTTGCATTCGGCAAACAGGAAGATCCGGGAAATTACGGATGAACGAACGTTCCGATATCGCTGCCTTCCATCACGCGGATCAGGTTCTCCGGATCATCCAGCCCGAAGACCCGCAGCATGGGCACCCGGTTTTCGGCGCACAGCGCGAAGGCGGAGGCGTCCATCACCCGGAGCCCCTGCTTCAGCGCGTCGCCGTAGGTGATGTCCCGGATCAGCTTCGCATCCGGATCCTTCAGGGGATCCGCGGTATACACGCCGTCGATGTTCTTGGCCATCAGGATCGCATCCACCTGCATCTCGACCGCCCGAAGGGCGACGCCGGAATCCGTCGAGAAGAAGGGATTCCCGGTTCCGCAGGCGAACAGGACCACGCGACCTTCGGAAAGATGCCGGCGGGCGGCCATCGCGTTGAAAGGCTCCGCAAAGCGGTTCATGTCCACCGCGCTCTGCACCACCGCGTCCATCCCGGCCTGGCGCAGCGCATCCGCCACGCAGATGCAGTTGATCACGGTTCCCAGCATGCCCATCTGGTCCGCGGAGACCGCGTCCATGTGCGCGGAGGGGCCCTGGCGGCCGCGCCAGATGTTGCCGGCACCGATCACGATGCCGATCTCGACGCCCATGTCATGGATCCGGCGGATCACGTCCGCGACCTGGTTGACCTTGTCAAAATCAAAGATATCCTTTTCGGATTTCAGCGCTTCACCGCTCAGCTTGAGCAGGATTCGACGGTATACAGCCATACTGAACCTCCCTTTTCCTGATTCACTTCCGGAATTATACCATGAATCGGGGAGGCAAGGAAGAAAAAAACCTGAAAAAGGCGGAAAAAATCCTCTTGACTTCAGATTACGGGTCTGTTATAATACCCCTTGCGTTGAGCGCCGATGGGGAATGGTGTAACGGCAGCACCTACGACTCTGACTCGTATTGTCTAGGTTCGAATCCTAGTTCCCCAGCGCTTTTTTTGGCTCCGTTGTCTAGAGGCCTAGGACGCGGCCCTCTCAAGGCTGAAACACGGGTTCGAATCCCGTCGGAGCTGCGCGTGACAACTTCCGCTTGCGGAGGTTGTTTTTTTTACTCATTTGGCGCTGAAAACGTTGATTTTTCTTGACAATGGGCATATCCGGAATATAAAATACGATGTTGCGTTTTTCGCGGACGCATGATGCGCCGCGAAGCGTGACCGCTGAACTGACAGACTGCTTCAGGAGGAGATCTATGCTGCCCGCCAATGATACGCCGGAATTCCGGTCCATGCTCCATGAACAGGTGGAGAAACGGCGCACCTTTGCCATCATATCACACCCCGACGCCGGCAAGACGACGCTGACCGAGAAGCTCCTGCTCTATGGCGGAGCGATCCGCAGCGCGGGAAGCGTCAAGGCCCGGAAGACGGACAAGCATGCGACCTCCGACTGGATGGAGATCGAAAAGCAGCGCGGCATTTCCGTCACCAGCTCTGCCATGCAGTTCGTCTATGACGGATACCGGATCAATATTCTCGACACCCCGGGCCATCAGGACTTCTCGGAGGATACGTATCGGGTGCTGGTTGCGGCGGATGCGGCGGTCATGCTGCTGGACGCGGCCAAGGGCGTGGAAGCGCAGACCATCAAGCTGTTCAAGGTCTGCCGCATGCGGAATATTCCGATCTTTACCTTTGTCAATAAGATGGACCGGGCCGCGAAGGATCCGTTCGCCCTGATGGAGGAGCTGGAGCAGGTGCTGGGCATCCGCTCCTGCCCGATCAACTGGCCCATCGGAGTCGATGGGGATTTCCAGGGCGTTTATCACCGGGATACCCGCACGGTGGAGCTGTATACGGGCGGAGATCACGGCAAGAAGATGGTGGAAAAGACCGATATCGCCGTGGACGATCCGGCCCTTGAAAGCGCGCTGGAGAAGCATTACCGGGACCGCCTGAAGGACGAGATCGAGCTGCTGGACGAGGCGGGGGATCCCTTCGATCTGGAAAAGGTGAGAAACGGGGAGCTGACCCCGATGTTCTTCGGCTCCGCGGTGACCAATTTCGGCGTGGAACCGTTCCTGGACCGCTTCCTGTCCTTCACGCCGCCGCCGCTGCCCCGGGAGAGCGATCAGGGGATCATCGCGCCGGAGGAACCGTATTTTTCCGGATTCATCTTCAAGATTCAGGCCAACATGAACCCTGCCCACCGGGACCGGCTGGCCTTCATGCGGATCGTGTCCGGCGCCTTTGAGAAGGGCATGGAGGTCTGGCATTCCGGCACGAACAAGCTCGTCGCTCTCAAGCAGCCGCAGCAGTTCATGGCGGACGAGCGGGAAGCGGTCGAGGAGGCCTGGGCCGGAGACATTATCGGCCTGTTCGATCCCGGGATTTACCGGCTGGGCGATACGCTCTCCACCGGGCCGAAGATCCATTATGCGAACATTCCCGTTTTCGCTCCGGAATTTTTCAACCGGGTGCGTCCGCTGGACAGCATGAAGCGCAAGCAGTTCCAGAAGGGAATCAGCCAGCTGGCGGAGGAGGGCGCGATTCAGACCTTCATCCGCACGGAGACCGGGCGCGAGGAATTCATGGTCGGCGTGGTCGGCGTGCTGCAGTTCGAGGTGCTGGAGCACCGGCTGCGGACGGAATACCAGACGGAGATCGTGATGGAGGGCATGCCCTTCCGCTTCGTCCGTTGGGTTTCAAAAACCCCGAAGCCCGTGGAGGATCTGAAGCTGACGTCCACCTCCGGCCGGGCGAAGGACAGCCATGGGCGAGACGTGCTGCTGTTCGAAAATGAATGGAGCATCCGCCTGGCCTGCGAAAACAATGAAGGACTGGAACTGAAAGAAACCTCTGACCGGTAAACAGCCGGGGACATACAGGAAAGGAACAGAAAAAATATATGATTCGGGAAGACATTCGGAACATCGCCATCATCGCTCATGTAGACCACGGCAAGACCACGCTCGTGGACCAGATGCTCAAGCAGGGCGGCGTCTACCGGGAGAACCAGCAGACGGTCGACCGGGTAATGGACTCCAACGACCTGGAGCGTGAGCGCGGGATCACCATCCTCAGCAAGAATACGGCGGTGCACTACCGGAATCATAAGATCAATATTGTGGATACGCCCGGGCACGCGGACTTCGGGGGCGAGGTGGAGCGCGTGCTGAAAATGGTCGACGGCGTGCTGCTGCTGGTCGACAGCTTTGAAGGCCCCATGCCCCAGACCCGGTTCGTGCTGAAGAAGGCGCTGGAGCTGAAGCTGAAGGTGCTGATCGTGATCAACAAGGTGGACCGTCCGGATGCCCGCTGCGACGAGGTGGTCAACGAGATCCTGGATCTGCTGATCGACCTGGAGGCGGATGAGACGACCATCGAGAATCCGATCCTGTATGTTTCCGCCCGGAAGGGAACCGCCACGCTGGACCTGAACCAGCCGGGGACGGATCTGCAGCCGCTCTTTGACGCAATCCTGAAGTACATTCCCGCGCCGGAAGGCGACGCGGAGGGACCGGCGCAGGTGCTGATCTCCACGATTGACTACAGTGAGTATGTCGGCCGGATCGGCGTGGGCCGCGTGGTGCGCGGAAAGTTTACGGAAGGCATGAACGTGGTGCATACCAACCTGGAGACCGGTGTGACCAGCCCCGTCTGGCGGCTGGGCGGGCTGTTCCAGTATGACGGCCTCAAGCGCGTGAACGCCACGGAGGTCGGCATGGGCGATATCGTCGCGCTCTACGGCGCAGAGGATATCTCCATCGGCGACACGGTCTGCGATCCGGCCCGGGTGGAGGGGCTGCCCTTTGTCAAGATCTCCGAGCCGACGGTCACCATGACCTTCTCCGTCAATGACAGCCCCTTCGCGGGCCGCGAAGGTCAGTTCGTGACCAGCCGTCATCTGCGTGCCCGTCTGATGCGGGAACTGCAGACGGATGTGTCCCTCCGCGTGAATGATACGGACAGCACGGATGCTTTCGAGGTCTGCGGCCGCGGCGAGCTGCATCTGTCGATTCTGATCGAGAACATGCGCCGCCAGGGCTACGAGTTTGCTGTCAGCAAGCCCCGGGTTATCTACAAGGAAATCGACGGGGTCAAGTGCGAACCGGTGGAGCGCCTGATCGTCGATACGCCCCAGGCATCTGCCGGCGCGGTGATCGAAAAGATCGGCCGCCGCCGTGGCACGCTGGAGCAGATGAGCGGCACGGACCGGGTTCGCCTGGAGTTCCTGGTGCCCTCCCGCGGCCTCTTCGGTTATCGCAGCGAGTTCATGACGGATACGAGAGGCGAGGGCATCATGTCCTCCGTCTTCGAACGGTATGAGCCGGTGAAGGGCGATATTCCGCACCGGAGTGCCGGCGCGCTGATCTGCTTCGAAACCGGTGTTTCCACCAGCTATGGCCTGTTCTACACCCAGGAGCGCGGAACGCTGTTCATCGGCGCCGGGGAAAACGTGTATATGGGCCAGATCTGCGGCCAGAACGCACGCCCCGGGGACCTGGTGGTCAACGTCTGCAAGCAGAAGCATGTCACCAACATGCGCAACGCCTCCGCCTCGGAGGATGCCATGCGGCTGATCTCCGTGCATCCGCTGACGCTGGAGGAGTGCCTGGAGTTCATCGATGACGATGAGCTGCTGGAGATTACGCCCCAGAACCTGCGGATGCGCAAACGCCAGCTGGATCATTCCCTGCGCGCCAAGGCCCGCAGCCACGGCGAGGAAGCATAACATCAACATGGCAGAGGGCAGGAACCCGCTGCCCGATGCCCCCCAGGCCCTGGGGGGCAGTCCTGTATCGGAAAACAACCGGAAAGGGGACGGAAATATGGGGCAGACGTTATATTATGCGGGGCTGTTCGGCCTTTCGTTCCTGCTGATGCTTTTGTATATTGTCCGCTGGAAAAAGCAGTTTGAAGTCCATATGACGGCCATATTTCTGCTGATCCCCATCGTCAATCTGGGCTATATGCTCATGTATGCCAGCGGAGATGCGGATACGGTCACCGCTCTTTTGAAAATCATCTATATCGGTGGATGCTTTCTGACCTGGCTGATCACGATGTGCGAACTTCAGCTCTGCCGGATCAACATCCGGAAATCGGTCCGGATCGGCGCTCTGCTGCTGAGTACGGCCGTGTACCTTTCCGTGCTGACGATCGGCTATTCGCCGCTGTTTTACCGGAGCATGACGATCGAGCAGGTCGGCGGCGCCTGGGTGCAGCAGAAGGTTTACGGACCGTTCCATACGGTACACTATCTCTGCGTCATTCTGTATCTGGCTGCGGACACCGCCGCGATCATTTACAGCTATCGGAAAAAGAAACAGGTCTCCCGCCGGATTCTGCTGCTGCTCTTTGTTCCGGCGCTGGCTTCCGTGCTGAGCTATTTCTTCAATCTTTTCCTGCAGCGGACGGGATACGAAACCATGCCGCTGATCTATACGCTGGCCCAGGTCGTCTATCTCCTGATCGCACGTCGCATGGCCTATTACAATGTCAGCGAGATGGTGGTCGAGTCCATGGTGGAGTCCGGCGAAACAGGGTTTATTACACTGGATTCCGACGGAAGATATCTGGGCAGCAATGAGACGGCGCGGAGCATTCTGCCGGAGCTGAATCAGCTGACCGTTGACAGCCCGGTCCCGGATACGGAACCGTTTCGGAATACGGTGAAGCGCTGGCTGGAAAGCTATCTGGGAGAAAAAGGAGAGAACCGGTTTCATTTTACCGTTCCCGGCGAGCCGGAAGAGCGCATCTATGCGGCTGCCGTCAGCGACCTGTACGACGGTCATCGGATGTGCGGGTATCAGATCTTTCTGGAAGACGACACGCAGGATCAGAAATATATCCGCCTGATGAATCAGTACAACAGCGATCTGCAGGCGGAAGTGACAGCCAAGACGGAGAAAATCGTCGGGATGCACAACCGCCTGGTCCTCGGGCTGGCTACGATGGTGGAAAGTCGGGACAATTCCACCGGCGGACATATCCGCCGGACCAGCGAAGGAGTCCGGATCCTGGTGGATGCGATCCGGGAAGGCGGAGAACTCGAGCTGACGGATTCCTTCTGCAAAAATCTGATCAAGGCGGCGCCGATGCATGACCTGGGGAAAATCGCCGTCGACGATGAGATCCTTCGCAAGCCCGGCCGCTTTACGCCGGAGGAATATGAAAAGATGAAATCCCACGCGGCGGAGGGCGCGCGGATCGTACATGACATCCTCCGGGATACGGATGACGAGGACTTCCGCAGGATTGCGGAAAACGTGGCGCATTTTCATCATGAGCGGATCGATGGCTCCGGGTACCCGGATGGCCTGAAAGGGGAGCAGATCCCGCTGGAGGCCCGGATCATGGCGATTGCCGATGTGTATGATGCCCTGGTCAGCAGGCGTGTATACAAAAGCGCATTCTCTTTCGAGAAGGCGAATCAGATTATTCTGGAGGGCATGGGGTCCCAGTTTGATCCGGAGCTTGAAAAGTATTACACCGCCGCGCGCCCCAGGCTGGAGGCTTACTATACCGGAGAAAACGCTTAGTACCGGAGGAGATCCGAAATATCAGACTTGCCATCCTGACTACTCTGATATTTTTTTCAGCCTCAGCATTCGAAAAGCGCGCATTTTTGTTTTCTTCCGGACTGTTTCCGGATGGTTTGTATACCTGGTGCGGGGAATGCTGCACGGCCCTTTTCGGGTATGATCGGGAAATGCGTATGCTTG
>CAMOYA010000015.1 GCA_946629635.1 uncultured Clostridia bacterium | reverse complement strand
TGACTTTTAATCAAGGTGTCTGGAGTTCGAATCTCCAATGGGTCACTTTCTTCTGCCCTCGCCGGGTCTGTCTTGCGGGCGTGGCGGAATGGCAGACGCGCCAGACTTAGGATCTGGTGTCGCAAGGCGTAAGAGTTCGAGTCTCTTCGTCCGCACGGTTTCCCGGTTTCGTGGTTATGCGGTAGTAGCTCAGTTGGTAGAGTGCCACCTTGCCAAGGTGGATGTCGCGGGTCCGAGTCCCGTCTACCGCTCCATTTGCGGGTGTAGCTCAATGGTAGAGCTCCAGCCTTCCAAGCTGGTCACGTGGGTTCGATTCCCATCACCCGCTCGCAAAAAAGCACTTCGTCATGAAGTGCTTTTTTCTTTGGTCATCGGGAGCTCGAACCAGAAGGTGGTGCCTTTGCCGGGGTCGGAATCGGCTCCGTAGGGTGCCTGATGGTTTTCCAGAATCCCGCGGCAGATGTTCAGGCCCAGGCCGCTGCCGATGACGGAACGCTTATGGTTTTCGCGGCTGCGGTAATACCGGTCCCAGATATAGGGCAGCTCCTCCGGGGAGATGCCTTCCCCGCTGTCCGAGATGCTGATGCGGACGGTGCCCGCCCGGATCTGCTGGGAAACCTGAACCCTTCGGTCTTCTCCGGTATAGGTCAGGGCGTTTCCCACCAGATTGTAAACCACCTGGCTGATCCGCCCGCTGTCCGCCGTCACCCAGGCGTCTCCCTGCGCGTCAAAATCCACCTGATAGCCTTCCACCGCCGTCATATGGCTGATCCGGTCCACGATGGAGCGGATCAGATCCGTCAGATTGAATTCGGTCCGGGTCAGCTCCAGCGCCCCTGTACGCAGCCGGCTGAAGTCCAGCACCTCATTCACCATGGTGGAAAGGCGTTCCGTTTCGTCGATAATGATCTGCATGTTTTCCGGCGTAATCTCATCCGGGATGTCCCGCATCGCCTCCGCATAGCCCTCGATCATCGTCAGCGGGGTTCGCAGGTCATGGGAAATATTGGCGATCAGCTCCCGCTGCAGGTCCTCGACCTTGCGGAGGTCCTCCGCCGTCTGCACCAGCGTATCGTTCAGCTCGGCGATCTCCCGGTATCCGCCGCTGTGCGGCGGACGGGTATATCGGGCCCGGCTCAGCTCCCGGGCCGCCTGATTCGTCTCGATAATCGGCTCCGAGATGCTCCGCGCCATCGTGTAACCGACCATGCCCGTCGCCAGCAGGATGGCAGTCACCACCAGGGCAAATTCCCAGCGGGTCACGACGTCCAGCCGCAGGACGCTGGCATTCTGCTCGCTGCGGATGTTTTCCGCCAGCTTCTCCCGGACCTCCGGGCTGTCCGGATCCTCGAGCAGCTCCTCGTCCACATTCCGGATCACGACGACCGGCGAAGGATGACTCATCCTCGGCCGGGAGCCGCGGTAAATATAGAACATCAGGGCGTTCTGGAAAACCCAGACCATGGAGATGATGAACCCCGCCAGAATCATCAGATAGATCAGAATCTTCCGGCGGATGCCCAGGCGGCCGGCCAGGAATGTTTCCCGGAAGGCCAGGGAACCCCGCCTATTCCTTTTCAAAGCGGTATCCCACCCCTCTGAGCGTGGTGATTCTGTCCGCATACGGGCCCAGCTGCCTGCGCAGCAGCTTGATGTGCGTGTCCAGCGTCCGGTCATCCCCGAAGAAATCGTAGCCCCAGACATCGCTGATCAGCTTCTCCCGGCTCAGGGCGATGCCCCGGTTCCGGACCATATAGAAGAGGAGATCATATTCCTTGGGGCTCAGATCCAGCTCCTGGCCGTCCACCGTCACCCGGCGCGCGGTGAAATCCACCGTCAGCCCGTCGATCCGGATCACTTCGCTTTCCTGCTTTTCGGCATTGCTCCGCTTGAGCACCGCGCCGACGCGCATCATCAGCTCCTTCGGAGAGAAGGGCTTGACCACATAGTCGTCGATCCCCAGTTCAAACCCGTGAATCCGGTCGTATTCCTCTCCCCGGGCGGACAGCATGATCACCGGCGTGGTGCTGTTCTTCCGGATTTCCCGGACGGCGGAGAACCCGTCCAGCTCCGGCATCATCACATCCATGATGATCAGGTCGTACCGGTTTTTCCGGCACATCTCCACCGCCTGGATGCCGTTGGCCGCTTCCTCGGTTTCATAGCCTTCGAAGGATGCGTACTTGGCGATCAGCGAGCGGATCCGGCTCTCGTCGTCAACGATCAGGAGTTTCATTGTACATCTTCTCCCTTCTGCTTATTCTTCAGATGGGGTCTGGATATATTCCTGCACAAGGGCAGGGTCTCCGCCCGCGTCCAGAAATGCCTGGATGGCCTCCTGCAGCTGATATGTGAACTCCTCCAGGCACAGGCCGTTTTCCATGATATAGGTCGCGGCGGGAACGCCGACATAGCGCAGATGCCAGGGCTCATAATTGATTTCCGTGACTTCCTCCTTGTCGGCGGGATAGCGGATGATGAACCCGTACTCATGGCAGTGCTCCGCCATCCAGATGCACTCCGGCTCCTTCCCCATCTTCCCGTTCATGGACCGATCCTTCCATGCGCGGGGAACCACGTCGCACCCCAGCCCCGTCTGGTGGTCGCTGGAGCCGGGCTGGGAAACCCATCCGTCGTCCTTCCCGTTGTTGCGCTTCAGCCGGTTATAATACATGGTGTTCTGGGTCTGCCAGGAGCGGTACCCGCTCTTCATGAACAGCTTATGGCCCTCCGCCCGGGCCGCGTCCGAAAGGGCCGCCAGCGCGTCCGCGCAGATTTCGTTCAGCTTCTGGCCGGAGGTGGCCAGATACATGTCCCCGCTCTTTCGCGTGCCGTCCTTGTTCAGCTTCATGGATTTGATGGTCCGGAGCGGTTCGCAGACGAAATCGGGGTCCAGCTTGTAGTGCTTGTTCGCCAGCACGACGAAGTCCGGCCGCATGTCCTCCAGCGCGACGGGGAAGCTCCATACAGCGTCTCCGTATGATACCGCGTCCAGGTCGACTTCCTCGACGATCTCCTCGATGGTGATGTCGGACTCCGCCTGCACAAGGGCGGGCGTCAGCAGCAGCGCCGCTGACAGGACAATGCATCCGAATGCTTTGCTTTTCATGATATCGCGATACTCCTTATGGGGTCGTCTGAGCGTTTCCGGCTTCATCCGCCAGCCTCCATGCTTCCGTCATCGATGCCTGCCGGTGAAGGATCAGCCATGTTTCCAGCGGAAGGCCGGAATCGTATATTTCCTTTGCCAGCTCCCGGCCGACGTAGCGGAAGTGCCAGGGCTCAAACTTGTATCCGGTGATCTCCTCCCAGGGCTCGTCATACCGGAGGATGAAGCCGAAGCGCCAGCTGTTCTCCCGCGTCCATGCGCCGCCCTCCGTCTCGCCGAAGCTTTCCTCCAGATGCGCCTCGTTGTGCTGCCCGACATCCATGACCAGCCCCGTCTGGTGCTCGCTGGTGCCGGGCGGAGCAACGTATTCCTGCGCCTTCTCCGCATTCCCGCCGACGCTGCGCAGCTTCCGCTGATAGATGTTCTTCTGCTTGGCATATTCCCGGTATCCGCTGACGGAGATCAGGGTCGCCCCCGTCTCCTCCCTGCAGGCCGCATACATCTCCTCCAGCGCCGCGGCGGCTTCCTGCCGCATGCGGCGCACCTGGCCGGGCACCTGCGCCTGAATCAGATCCTCCGGCTCGTAGTTTTCTCCCAGCAGCCACTGCCGGTTCGCCAGCAGCAGGGTCCCGTGCGCGTCGTTCTGCGGAGCCAGGGCGTCCAGCGGCGCGGAGATCATCATCAGGCCCGCCGCCGCCAGGGATGCCAGCTCCTTCAGCATGCTCATTCCGCCCCGCTCCCTTCCGCCTTCATTCTCCATCCCTCCGGATCCTTCTCCCGGAATTGCCGGTCCAGCCGCTCCAGCGTATCCGACCGGATGCCCGGCGTCAGCCGGTACCGGGTCGGATCGAAGTCCGGCGCCTCCGCTTTCATCCGGAAGATGCCGAAACGGATCGGCATGCCCAGCGCGGAGAACTTTGCCTCGTGCTCCGAAACATAATTGGGCTGAAAGCCGGACCGGTGCAGGTCATAGGTCAGATAAACCGGTTCAAATCCGCACAGATCCAGATATACCCGGGAATCCTCAAACAGCGTGTCGTCATCCGTCTTGAACCAGATCTCCCCGCCCGGCCGGAGAAAAGCACGGTACTGCATCAGCTGGCGCGGATGCGTCAGCCTGCGCTTGGCATGCTTGGGGTGCTCCGTCCACGGGTTGCAGAAGTGGATATAAATCCGCTCCGCCTGGTCCTCCGGCCCGAAAACGCGGCAGATAAAGCAGATATCCGTCCGCAGCAGCATGGCATTGGATACGTTCTCCCCGCAGACGGAAACCAGGTTCCGCCGGGCGGTGCCCAGCACATCCGGGCTCATGTCGCAGGCGATGTAGTTGATCTCCGGGTTGTCCGCGATCATCCGCGCCGTGCTGACGCCCTTGCCGCATCCCAGCTCCAGATGCAGCGGCCGGTCCGGCGATGAAAAGCGGCTTCGCCACCGGCCGCGGTTTTCCTCTCCGCCGTTGACATAGAAGGGGCATGCGTCGAGCTCGGGCCTGGCCCATTTCTTGGTTCGCATGTGCATGGCGCATTTCCTCCTCATCCGTATGCTCCCGGGGGGCTTTCCGCAGGGTTCCGCCGGCAGGGCGCTTCAATGATACAACAGACTTTTATTTTAGCCCTTCCGGCTTCGGGTGGCAAGAGCGGATTTCTTCTGCGGAGATGCGTTTTCCCGGGATCCGGGATAAATGTTACGCATCTGTTACATTGATTTTTCTCCAAAACGGGATAAAATAGAGCATCGGAGGGATGAAGATGATGAAACGCTGGCTGTGCCTTTTGCTGATTCTGATGCTGCTGCTTCCCGCCGGGGCGCTGGCGGATGCGCCGGTATCCTGGCTGTATTCCTTTTCCGCCGGGGATGTGCTTTCCGGCGAAGGGATGGATGGCGTCCGTGAGCTGCTCGATGCAGTGCAGTTCGAGGTCACGGCGCAGAAAAAGGATTCGGAATCCATGGGCCAGGCGATCCTGTTTTCCGAAGGCAATACGGCTTTTTCGATCCGCGCCGCCGCGTCGGAGGACGGGGACCGCTTCGGCCTGGCCTGTTCCCTGACCGGGGAATGCACCCTCATGTGCCGCCAGGACCAGCTGGAGGGCTTCCTGCTGACCATCGTCCGGATGCTCAATGAAAAAGGCATTCTGAAGGATGAAAGCCTGGATCAGGCCAGCCATCTCGCCCGCCGGGCCGGTGAAATCGTGCTGAAGATCACGGAGGACCTGGATCTGACGGATCCCGAGGTCGGTCTCAGCCTGACGCCTTATCTGGACCGGCTGGGCGGAGTCACCTCCGCCCACAGTGAAACGGTGCTGGACGGCCATGATCCGGAATGCCCCGGCGCCGTGCTCCGGCGCAGCTGGCTGCTCTCGGAAGAGGACCTGAACGGGCTGGTGGATACCGGGCTGACCAAGCTCAACGGGCTGCCGGTCATCAGCGACGCGCTGCGCGACGGCCGGCTCATGATCGGCACCCAGCGGCTGACCGAGCCCTTCATCCGGACTCTTTTCGCCTCGATGCACGGGGAAACAACGCTGGATATCTATCTGGATCCGGATGATATGATCCTGCTGGCCCGGCTGAACAGCCCGGACATTTCCGGCATCGTCACCGATCCGATATTCAGCCGCTCCCGCGGCATGGAGATCCGCATCGACCGGCAACAAAGCCCTTCCGGTCCGGAGAGGGAAAGCCTGACCTCCCTGCGCCTGATCGGGCTGGAGGGCTCGCTGCTGAGCATCCGGATGCAGAAGGGCATCGGAAACGAAATTGAAGAGCTGCCGGACCGAAAGGTGTATCAGGTCGGCGAGATGACCACCGATGAGGTCTGGAATCTGTTCACGCAGCTGGGGCTGACGATCGCGAAAAACGCGGTGAATATGATTCTTTATCTGCCCCGGATCGTGTTTGACACGCTGGTGGGCAAGCTCTTCTGATTATTCCAGTACGATCTGCGCAAAGCTCCCGCCGGATTTCTCCTTCCGCACGACGATCTGGCGTTCGATCGCCCGGCGCAGATCGGCCACATGGGAAATGATGCCGATCAGCCGGTTGTTCTCCGTCAGGCTGTGGAGGGCGCGCATCGCCTGCTGCAGCGTTTCCTCGTCGAGCGATCCGAAGCCCTCGTCGACGAACATCGTGTCCAGCCGGATGCCGCCGGCGCTCATCTGGATCTCTTCCGAAAGGCCCAGTGCCAGGGAGAGGCTCGCGATGAACGACTCGCCGCCGGACAGGGTTTTCACGCTGCGGACGCTGCCGTTGTAATGGTCGATCACGTCCAGATCCAGCCCGCTCTGGGCCCGCAGATCGTCCGCCGTTTCCCGGCGGATCAGGTCATATTTGCCCCCGCTCATCCGCATCAGATGCACGTTCGCCCGCCGCAGAATCCGGTCGAAGAACGTCATCTGGATCCATGTTTCCAGCATGATGCGTTCCCGGCCCGGGAGGCGGCCGTTCGCCGTCTGGGACAGGGTATTGACCTCCTGCCATTTCCGGTCCAGCGCCTCCAGCTCTCCGGAAAGCCCCCGGATGCTCTCCGCCGCGGCGCGGTTGGATTCAATCCGGTGATGAACGGCGGACAGGCTTTCGGACAGCCTTTCCCGTCTCCCGACCGCCTCCGCGCGCGCCGTCTGCATCGCCGCGAGATCGATCTCCGGCGCCTGCTGAAGCAGCGCTTCGGCCTGTGCCGCCCGGCCCTGGAGGGCCGCCATTTCCCTTTCGCATTCCGCCCGCCGGCTTCCCGCCGCCTCATATGCCGCACGCATTCCGGACGTTTCCTGCTCAAGCGTCCTTTTTTGCTGCTCCGCGGCCGCCCGGCTCTCAAAGCGAAGCTTTCCGGCCGCCTCCCGCTCAGCCAGGCGCCAGGCATCCAGGGACGCCCGCAGGGAGGCCAGCGCCTCTCCCGCCTTCTTCTGTGCCTCCTCCATTCCGGCGATTTCCTTTTCCGCCTCCGGAATGCGCCGGTCGAGCTGCTCCCGCCGGGCCATGCGGTTGTTCTCCGTCTGAATCCGGGCGCGCAGCTCCCGGACCGTCTCCGCCGCTGCCTGCAGCTGGCGGCCGATCTCCCCGGGGGATGTCTGCTCGTCCCATTGTCCGAGCATCTCTTCTCCCTTTTCGCGCACCGCCGTTCCCGCGGCCTGGCTTCGGCCGGCCGCCTGACCGGCGGATGCGCTCAGGGTTCCGGCTGTTCTTCTGGCCTCCTCCGCCTTCTTTTCCGCCCGCTTCACCGCTTCCTCCGTCGGCGCGGAGGCGGACTTGACCGCCTTGCGCGGATGGGTCACGGACCCGCAGACCGGGCAGGGCATACCCTCCCGCAGCCCTTCGGCCATGATCCCCGCCTGCTCGCTGTTGAAGGCCCGGCGCATTGCCTCCGCCTCCCGTGCCCGCTCCGCCGCCTCGTTTTCCGCCTGCAGATACTTTTCCTGCGCCGTCCGCGTCTCCGTCCGCAGCGCGTCCAGCACCTGCAGCGCCTGCCGGAGCGTCTTCAGCGCCTTTCCCCGTTCGGTCGCCTGCTCCTCCTCGCGCTGCAACCGCGCCCGGTTCTCCCCGGCGTTCAGCAGCGACGCCTGTTCCGCCTTCATGGCCTGCAGCTCTCCGAGAAGCTTTTCCTTCCTGCTCTCCGCCGCCTCGGCCTCCCGCGTTCTCCGCGCCGCTTCCGCCGTGCCCTCCGCGATCCTGCCGCGCAGCGCCTCCTGCTCTGCATATGCCGGCAGCTCCGTCTCGATCTGCAGCGCTTCCCGCCTTTTCTCCTCCATCTCCGGAAGCCTTCCGGCCGCCTGCTGCTCGGCTTCGGCCAGCCGCTCCCGCTCCGCTGCCTTCGCCTGCAGCTCCGCCCGGGTTTTCTCCAGCTCCCCGCGCGTCCGCGCCTGCTCGCCGGCCTGGGAGATCGCCGCCGTGGCCTGTTCCGCCGCCTGGTTGGCCTCCCGGAGCGCCGCCTCCGCCGCCGCTTCCTTTTCCGCATCCTGCCGGATCATTTTCTCAAGGAGCGCCAGCACCTCCTCCGTCAGCATCTCTCCCTGCTTCGCCCTGCGGACCTCGAGGATCAGCGGATCCTCCGCGTCCCAGATCATGTCGCGGATGTACTGGGCGATGCCGCCCTTCCGCGCCTCCCGCTCCTGGGCGATCTCCGCCGTCTCCTCCTTCAGCCGCTCCTGAAAGCGCCTGTAGATCTCCGTGCCGAACAGCTTCCGGAAATGGGCCTGCCGGTCCTTCGTGTCCGCCACCAGCAGGCGCAGAAAATCCCCTTGCGCGATCATCGCGATCTGGCAGAACTGCCCCCGGTCCACCCCGAGGATGCCGATGATCCGCTGGTTCACCGCCTGCGTCTTCGTTTCCACGCTGCCGTCCGGCAGCGTCAGCTCCGCGGTCGCGCCCTGATGGGTGAAGCCCTCCCCCCTGGCCCGGGGACGAAGCTGCTCCGGCATCCGGCGAACCGTGTACCGCTTCCCGCCGTAGTCGAAGACCAGCTCCACCTCCGTCGCGGTCCGCTCCGCCGCATACTTGCTCCGCAGCATGGATGCATCCCGGTTTTCCCCGCTGGGCTCCCCGTACAGGGCGAAGGTGATCGCGTCAAAGATGGTCGTCTTTCCGGCGCCGGTGTCGCCGCAGATCAGATAGAGCCCGCTCCCGCCGAGCTTTTCCAGATCCAGCTCCTGCCTGCCCGCATAGGGCCCGAAGGCCGTCATGGTCAGTCGGATCGGTCTCATGCCTCCGCCTCCTTCCCGCGCTCCTGCCGGATCTCCTCCAGCAGGCCTTCCGCATAGGCCCGCATCTCTTCGCTCATGGGCCGGCCGTTCTGCTGCTCAAAGAACTCCGCGAACAGGTCGATCCCGCTCCGCTTCTCCGGCAGCGCCGCGCCCTCGGCGCGCTGCTCCGCGCGCGTGCGCGTATTGTCATATTCCAGCCGCATAATGTTCGGATAGATCGTCCGCAGGCGGGCCAGCGCGTCCGGTACGTCCTCCTCATCCGTCAGGATCACCCGGAGATAGTCGTCCGTCGCGGTCTGCTCATAATTGCGCCGCAGCGTCAGCTCCGCATATGTCCCCCGGATTTCCCGCATCCGGTGCCGCATCTTCAGCGGAACCGTCCGCACCGAAAGGCTCCCCTTCTCCCCCAGCTCCGCCACGGTCACGGACTTGACATGGTCCTTTTCGGAGAAGGAGTAGGGCAGCGGCGTGCCGCAGTAGCGGATCCGCGGGGAACCGATGTTCTGCGGCCCGTGAATATGTCCCAGCGCCACATAATCGAACGGGTCAAACACCGCGGCGTCGACGTTGTCCGATCCGCCGACGCTGATGTCCTCGGATTCCGACCGGCTGGCGCCGGTCACAAACTGGTGCGTCACCAGCACGTTCCGCTGCGAAGGATCGATCTGCATCCGTTCGATGGCGCAGCGCACCGCGTCGGTATACCCGCCGATCTCCGCCTCCGGGCAGACCGCCCGCACGTTCGCCGGGCGGATGAAGGGCAGCATGTAAACCCGCACCTCGCCATATGCATCCCGCAGCACGGCGGGGAGCACCTCTCCGTCGTATACCGGCGCCATGTGGATCCCGCTGGCATCCATCAGCCGCCCGCCGAAGGCGATCCGCTCCGCGGAGTCATGGTTGCCGCTGATCACGAAGACCTGCAGCCCTTTCCGGGCCAGCCGCACCAGAAAGTCGTCAAACAGGCGCACCGCCTCCGCGGGCGGAACGGGCTTGTCGTAAACGTCCCCGGCGATGATCACCGCGTCCGGCGCCTCCTCCCCGATGATCCGCAGCATGTCCAGCAGGACATACTCCTGGTCCTCCAGCATCGAAAACTCATTGACCCGCTTGCCCAGGTGCAGGTCGGACAGATGAATGATTTTCATGGATTGCTTTTCCTTTTTCCCATTTTTCCGGCATCCCTTTCCCGCCGGGATTTATTTTATCATGGCCGAAAGCCGTTGGAAAGGGTTCTCCCCTGCGCCTTCAAAAAAACACTTTCGGAACGGTTTCCCGCGCCCCGCGGCGTTGATTTGTCCCCGGTCTTCCGATATAATGAGCCTCGTACTTTTTTGTTTCCGGGTCAGGAGGAATCGCATGAAAACCATTCGGGTCGTCGCCGCGGTGATTCAGGACGGAGACCGCATCTTTGCCACCCAGCGGGGCTACGGGCCCTGGAAGGACAGCTGGGAGTTTCCCGGCGGCAAGATCGAGCCCGGCGAAACGGCGCCGGAGGCCCTCCTCCGGGAGATCCGGGAGGAGCTGGATACGGAGATCGAGGTCGGCGGGGAGCTCGCCCGCGTGGAATATGATTATCCCGAATTTCATCTGTCGATGATCTGCTTTCTCTGCCGCGTCGTCCGCGGGGACCTGACGCTGAAGGAGCACGAAGCCGCCCGCTGGCTGCATGCGGAGGAGCTGATGAGCGTCGGCTGGCTGCCGGCGGATCTGCAGGTGATCCGCCAGCTGCAGGAGCGGATGCGGCAAGAGCGGAAGGAAGGCGGGATGCCATGAACCGGAATGCTCTGCGCGGCAGCCTCCTGCTGCTGCTCGGCGCCGTCATCTGGGGCGCCGCCTTCGTCGCCCAGCGCGCGGGCATGGACCATCTGCAGCCCTTCACCTTTTCGGGCATCCGGATGCTGCTGGGCGCGCTGGTGCTTTGGCCCGTGTCCCTGCTTACGGGGAAGAAGCGGGCCGCCCAGGCGCCGCCGACCCCGGAAAGCCGCCGCGTTCAGCGGAAGGCCGGGCTGCTCTGCGGCATATTCCTGTTTTTCGCCACCTCGCTGCAGCAGGTCGGGCTGGTATACACCGGCGCGGGCAAGGCCGGGTTCATCACCGCGCTGTACGTGGTGCTGGTGCCGGTGGCCGGGCTGCTGCTGTTCCGCATCCATCCCGGCCGGATCATCTGGGGCGGGGTTGCGCTGGCCGTCGGCGCGCTGTATCTGCTGTGCGTTCCGGCCGGAGGATTCCGGATCGAGGGCGGCGATGCGCTGCTGATCGGCTGCGCGATCTGCTTCACGGGGCAGATTCTGTGCGTCGACCGGTTCGCCGCGCGGGTCGACGGGATCACCCTGAGCCGGGATGAATTCCTGGTCACGGGCGTGCTGTCGATGATTGTGGCGCTGTTCACCGAAACCGTCACCCGGGAGGGCGTCCGCGGCGCAATGATCCCGATCCTGTATACCGGGATTCTCTCCTGCGGCGTCGGATACACGATGCAGGTCCTCGGTCAGCGGGACGTCAGCGCGACGGTTGCTTCCCTGCTGATGTGCATGGAATCCGTGTTCGCGGTGCTGACGGGGGTCATCATTCTCGGGGAAAGCATGAGTGGCCGGGAGGCGGCCGGATGTGTTATGATGTTCATCGCGGTGATCCTCGCGCAGGTTTCGCCGCTGATTCAGGGGATTGCCCAGAGAAAAACTCATCGGGGAGGGATATAAAGTGTACGGATGTCCCGGATGCGGAGCGGGCATGGTGTTCGACATCGCGACGCAGGCGCTGAAATGCGGAAGGTGCGACCGGACGATGTCGATTGAGGAAGCGGACGAGAAGGAGGCGCGCCACGCGGGCTCCAGCTTCAGCATGGATCTGCTGACCTGTCCGACCTGCGGGGCGGAAATCAAGGCGCTGAACACCGCGCAGGCCACCTTCTGCAGCTACTGCGGCGCGTCGGTGCTGCTGGAAAAGCAGGAGGGCGACATGGAGCCGCCGGAACGGATCGCGCCGTTTCAGATCACGCGGGAGCAGTGCTTCGAGGCGTATCAGAAAACGCTGGCGAAAAGCCTGTGCGCGGATCACCGGCTGAAAAAGAACGTGACGGCGGAAAGCTTCCGGGGAATCTATATTCCCCAGTACGAATACTCCGCCGCCATCGCCGGGCACGCGACCCTCGAGGGGCACTATACCAAGGGGGACGACACCTATTACTACAACACGACGGTGAACCTGGACCACCAGTACGACCATATCCGGCACGACGCCAGCAGCGAAATGCCGGACAACATGAGCGAAAAGATCGCCCATGTGGCGCAGGACGCCTTCCGGCCCTTCTCCCCCGCCTACATCAGCGGATATTACGCCGACATTCCGGACACGGACCGGGAGGAATACCTGCCCTTTGCCCGGGCCGAGGCGGTCCGCAACGGGCTGAAGGACGTGATCGACGATCTGGACGACGGCTGCACATACAGCACCCAGGAGGCGGAAAAGAAGCTGATTCCCATCGCCCGGGCGAAATATACCGGCACGACGCTGGCGCCGGCCTGGTTCATGGCCATCCGCAGCGGAAAGCGCGTGCTCTACGCCATCGCCAACGGCGTGACGGGCGAGATGGTGGCGGATGTGCCGCTGGATATCCCGCGCTTCGGGATTTTTGCCCTGATCCTGGCCGTGCCGCTGTTTTTCCTGCTGAACACGTTCCTGACCCTGCGGCCGGAAATGGTCATGGTCATCGCCATGGGGCTGGCCATCGTCGCCCGGGGCATCATCAACCACCTGCGGGGGCAGATCGCCGAAAAGGAAAACGGCCCGGCGGAGAGCGAGGATACGAAGGAAGCGATCCAGACGCAGCTGAAAAAGCGCAAGCGCCTGGCCCGGAATTCCCGGGGCAGCGGCCTGGCCGGGCTGATCGCGGAGGGCAGCGGCCTGGGCGGCGTCGCGGTCACCGTCGTCGGCGCCTATTTCCTGTCCACGATCAATGACGTCCGCGTATTCCATATCGCGGCGGTGGTGCTGACCCTGATCATGGGCGGCACGATGCTGTACGGCTATAGCACGGAGGTCAGCGGGAAGCAGCATTCCGCCGGCAGCATCATCACCCTGCTGGCGATGATCGCCGGATGCGTGATCCTGGTGTTCAACGTTTTCCACAGCGCGGACCTGCCCGTGTATCTGGCCGCGTTCGTGTGCCTGGCGGGGGTGCTGTGGGAAAGCGTCGAGATGATGCTGCTGCACAACCGCGAGTGCTCCAATCCCCTGCCCCAGTTCACGACTCACACAGGAGGTGAGCAGGCATGAAAAGATTGCTGGCCCTGATGCTGCTGGCATGCGTGCTGGCCGGATGTGCGGCCGCCGGGGCGGAAACTTTGCGCCGCAGCAATGAAACGACAGGCTATGCCCTGATCATTGAAGACGCGGCGGGGCTGCTGGACAGCGGGGAAACAGAGCGCGTGGCGGAAGCGATGACGGCGGTGACCGAATACGCCAACGTCGGCTTCGTGACCACGGACCGGTCCAGCGGCGCACACGTGACGGAGCTTGCCCGGAGATGGGGCAACAGCACCTTCGGCACGCATTATACGGTTTTCATGATCGACATGAGCGCACGGCAGCTGGGGATCTTCACCAGCTCCGGGCTGGACCGCCTGATGAACACCGGCGCGGCCAACACGATCACCGACAACGTTTACCGGTACGCCTCCCGGGCGGAGTACGGCGACTGCGCCGTATCCGCCTTTGAGCAGATCGCCAGCGTCATGCAGGGAGAGAAGATCGCCGAGCCGATGAAAATCGTCAGCAATGCGCTGATGGCGCTGATTCTGTCCGTCCTGATCACCTACCTGTTCCTCTCCGCGCGGATGAAGAAGGAGCAGGCGACCACCATGCCGGAAGTGATCAAGGCCGCCGGCGTCGGCGCCGCCACGATGGTGACCGCCCACATCCTGAAGAAGGTCGTCCACCATGAGTCCTCGAGCGGGGGCGGCAGCGGCGGCGGCGGAGGCGGCGGTGGCGGAGGCGGCGGCAGCGGCGGCAGCCACGGCTTCTGATTTCCCCTACTGCAGGAGCAGATAAATACAGGTGACCACCAGCCCGAGGCCGAGCAGCAGCAGTCCGAAGGACAGCGAGCGGGCAATCCGCCCGATCGCCCGGCGGGCCTCCCGGCGGTCCACAGCGAGACGAAACTCATAATCCTCCGGCAGCGGCTTTGCGCGCAGGCCGGAGCGGTTCAGCACGCGCGCCGCAGCGTTCAGGGCGCGGCCGATGCGGAAGGTCAGGCGGGTCCCCACAGGCGGGGGCCCGCTTTTTCCATGCCCGGAAAGCGGCAGGGACAGGAGCAGCGCCGCGTGGTCCGCCGCCTCGTCCGCCGCGCGGGCCAGCGCGCCGAAGCAGCGCGGGATCCACACCCGGACGGGCCGGGCGTCCGGAAGGCCGGACAGGAGGCGGGAAAGCGCGGCAAAGGCCTGCGGGATCCTCACCTTCACGGGCCTGCTGTCCGCCAGGCCGGACAGAAACTGGCACAGGAAAAGCACCGGCGCGCAGAGCCCGCGGCGGAGCCACGCGGCGCGGTATACGAGCTGCTCCAGGTCGAGCCATCGCGGCCAGCGGTCCACATACGCCCGCGCGCCATCCCGCTTTTCCGTGAGGCACGGGCGGATGAAGAGCAGATAAATCCCCGCGCCGATCAGGAGGGACTTCGCCGCGCCGGACAGGTTCTCCGCGGAAAAATAATGCACCGGATGCGCCGGGGAAACACCGCCGAAAAAGCCCTGGGCCATCGTGGCGATGCCCGTGCAGAAAAAATCCGGAAAGAGCCCCAGCAGCGGGGGCATGACCGCCGCCGCGGACAGCGCCAGCGCGGACATCGGGGAAAGGTATCCCTTTCGCAGATCATCCATCTCCCGCTGCCGCGTCGGATGCTTCTGCCAGAAGATCGCGATGTACAGCTTGAGCATATAGGCGAAGGTCATGCCGCCGGAGATGATGAAGATCCATTCGACCGCGCTGTAAAGTCCGGCCGCCTCCCCTGCCTCCCGCAGCAGGGCGATATATTCCAGGAGCCCCTCATGCAGGAGCGATTTGGAGATATATCCGTTCCCGAGCGGGAATCCCGCCAGTCCCACTGCGCCCGACAGGAAGGCGAAGTGCAGCAGGGGCTTGTTCCGCCCGAAGCCCCGGATATCGTTGAGAGAGAGCCTGTGCAGGTTCATGTACACCGTCCCCGCCGAGAGGAAGAGGCACAGCTTCAGGAGGCTGTGGTTGACCATATGCAGCACCGTCCCCTGCACCGCCAGGGCGCCATGCGCCCCCAGCAGCGACCGGGTGCCCAGGCCGATGAGGATGAACCCGATCTGGCTCATGGAGGAGCAGGCCAGCGTCCGCTTCAGGTCGACGGAGAAAACCGCCAGCAGCGCGCCGAGGAACATCGTCACCGTGCCGGGCAGCAGCACCGCCCGGCCCCAGGCGGCATCCGCCCGGAAAAGATTGCAGCCGATCACCGCGAGGCCGAAGACTCCCACCTTCGTCAGCACGCCGGAGAGCAGCGCGCTCGCCGGCGCCGGCGCCACCGGGTGCGCCTTGGGCAGCCACACATGGAGCGGAAACATCCCCGCCTTGGCCGCAAAGCCGACGGCGGTCAGCGCACCGGGCAGATAAAGTTCCTGCGGGGGGACCGCGCCTCCGGCGGCGCGCAGCGCGGCAAAGGAGAGGGAGCCGAGACGGTGATACAGCAGGAACAGGCCCATCAGCGTGACCATGCCGCCGCACAGGGCAATCGCCAGATACGTTTCCGCCGCGCGCAGAGCCTCCTTCGTCTCCTCCTGGGCCACCCAGGTATAGCTGGTGAAGGACATGATTTCAAAAAAGATGAAGGCGCCCAGCAGATCGTCCGACAGAAAGACGCCGACGGTCGCCCCGAGGGTCAGGAGCGTAAAGAAGGCGTACCGGTTCCGGTGGTGATGGCGCCGGAAATACCGCGGGGAAAAGATCCCCGTCATGAGCCACATGAAGGCCGCGATCAGCGTGTACAGCGCGCGGAAGCCGTCCAGCCGGAAGGAAAGGCCGAAGCCGGCAAAGCCTGCCCAGGTGAAGGCGAGCTCCCTGCCCTGCGCCGCGAAGGCGAAGGCCAGCGCCGCGAGCACGCATTCCGCCGCCAGAAAGGCGCAGAAAAACGCGTCCCGCGCCTTTTCGCTTTTCCGGCCGATCAGCAGGGAGACCGGAGAGGCGGCAAACGGGCTGAGGATGATCAGCGCAGGCAGGATCGTCATGCGGACTCCTTTCCTAGATCGTCAGTGGACTTCCCGAAACACCGAGGGCAATCACCGCGAGGCAGAGGATCAAAAGCGGCACCGTGATCCGCCAGGAGGGATCCAGCCGCTCCGGGGGGAAGGGATGCGCCTCCTCCGGCAGGAAGGCGGCGGTGACCGGGACGGACAGGGCGTAGAACGCCGTCAGCACCGTGGACAGGATCAGCGCGGCCATGACCGCGAAGCCCATCGGGATTCCGGACTCCGCGGCGGCCTGCAGCAGGTTCCACTTGGACAGGAATCCGGCCAGCGGCGGCACGCCGAGCAGCGACAGCGCGGCGAGCGTAAACGCCGCGAAGGTCGCGGGCATCGCGCGGCGCAGGCCCCGCAGCTCCGACACATATTCCCGCCCCGAGCGGATCAGCACCGCCCCGGCGCAGTAAAACAGCGTGATCTTCGTCAGCCCATGGGCCAGCATGTGCAGCAGAGCGCCGCGCAGGCCCGCGGACGTCATCAGCGCCGCGCCCGCGAGCATATACGACAGGTTCGACACCGTTGACCAGGCGAGGCGCCGCTTCAGATGCTTCTCCCGCACGGCCATGACCGCGCCGAAGACCACCGTCAGCGCCGAAAGGGAGAGCACCAGCGTCTGCGCCCAGGAACCGAAGAGCCAGGACGGGCCGCAGGCGTCGTAGATCAGCCGGATGCAGGCAAAGGCGCCGCAGTTCACGACGGCCACGGCATGGAGCAGCGCCGTGACCGGCGTCGGCGCCGCGGAGGCCGCCGGCAGCCAGGCGTGGAGCGGAAAGATCGCCGCCTTGACGGCGAAGCCGAGGAAGGCGGCCGCGAAGGCCCCGCGGAGCAGGGTCAGGTCGGTGCCCTCAGCGGGCGCGGCGCCGCCCGGGCGGAAGGAAAGGCCGATACCCTCCCGGGCGAGCAGGGAGAGCGCGCAGAAGGCCAGGGTCGCGCCGGAGAGCGAGTAAAGGAGGTATTTCCTTCCCGCGCGGATCGACGGGACATCCCGCTTGTGGGTCACGAGCGGGAGCGTCGAGAGCGTCAGGAGCTCGAAGAAGAAATACAGGGAGAACAGGTTGGCGGCGAGGGCTGCGCCGAGGGCGGGGGCATAGGAGAGCGTGTACCAGGCGAAGAAGGCCTTTTCCCGGGTCTCGTGGCGCATGTATTCGGTGGCGTACAGCACGGCCAGGGGCCACAGGAAGGCCAGCAGCAGGCCGAAGACGCGGCCCCTGCCGTCCGCGGCGACGGCGAGGGTGAAGGGTGCGGGAAAATGGAGGAGGACGGTTTCCTCCCCTGCGGGGGGCCGGAGGAAGAGAACCGCGGTCAGGGCCGAGGTCAGGAGGGTGACGGTGAGGGTGAGAAGGTGGAGGGTGCGCCGCTGCTTCAGCGGCAGCGCCGCCAGGAGGACGCCGCCGAGCAGCGGCGTCAGGAGCGATGCGAGCAGCAGCATGGGGCTTCCTCCTTTCGTTGATTCTGCATTGGGTGATACGATTGCCGACAGGCAGGCAATCACTGAACATTGGAATGGGTATTAATGCACGACAGCAGCGGCGATGCTTTGCGTGGCTTCGAGGATCGCCCCGGGGAACATGCCGCCCAGGAGGCAGAGCGCGGCGAGGATCAGCATCGGGATGCGCATGGCCCAGCCGGGCTCGGATGGGGGCAGGGCTTCCCGGGCGGCTTCCTCGCCGGGGAAGAAGCCGCGGATCACGATGGATAACAGATAGCCCGCCGTCAGGACGGCGCTGAGCAGCAGCACGGACGGGCCGACCCAGTTCCAGGCGCTGTCCATCGCCAGCGCGCCCTGCGCCAGGTACCATTTGGACAAAAAGCCGCCCGTCGGCGGAATGCCGATCAGTCCCAGGGAGACCAGCGTGAAGCAGGCCATCGTCAGCGGCATGCGCCTGCCGATTCCGCCCAGCTCCGGCACCCGCGTCAGGCCGGTCTTCAGGATGATCGCCCCGGCGGCCATGAACAGCGTGTTCTTGATGACAGAATGGAACAGGATATGCAGGAGCGCGCCGCTGAGCCCGGCGGCTGAAAGCGTGAACAGCCCGAAGAGCACATACGACACCTGGGACACGGTCGAATATGCCAGGCGTTTTTTCAGCACCGGCTCCTGGAAGGCCATCGCCGACCCCATGAACACCGTGATCAGCGAGAGGATGATCAGCGCCGTCTGCACCCATGTGCCGCGGAGGATCTCCGCGCCCGCCAGGTAGTAGATCACCCGGATGATGCCCAGGACGCCGGCCTTGGTAATCACGCCGGAGAGCACGGCGCTGGCCGGGGCCGGGGCCACCGGATGCGCCGTCGGCAGCCAGCCGTGCAGCGGGAACATGCCCGCCTTGACGGAGAACCCGATGATCATGACGAACAGCACGGGCAGGAGCACGCCCTCGTTTCCCGCGGTCTTCGCCGCGTCGAGCACGCCGCCCGGCGCGAAGGACAGCGACTGCGCGTACCGGGACAGAAAGAAGATCCCGCACAGGGCCAGGGACGCCCCGACGACGGAATACAGCAGGTACTTGATGCCCGCCGCCACCGCCTCCTTCGTCTGGCTGTGGGTGACCAGGGGCAGGCTCAGCAGCGTCATCGCCTCATAGAACATATAGAACGTGACGATCGACCCGGAGAGGGAGAGGCCCGCGAGCGCGAAGAGCGTCAGCAGGTAAAAGGGATAGAACCTGCTGCCGTTTCCCTCGTGGGCGATGTACTCGAAGGAGGAAATCCCGACCAGCAGAAAGACCAGCGAGATGAAGGCCAGATACAGCCGGCTGACGGAATCCGCCGAAAGAAACACGGGAATCTCCGCCGAAAAGGAAAACAGAAACAGGGAGGCATCCGGCCGGAAAAGGAGCAGCGCGGCGACCCCCGCCTCCAGGGCCAGCACGGCGGTGACGAGGTTTTTTCGGGCCGAGTCCGGCAGCCGAATCAGGGAAACGCAGAGGCCGCCGGCCGCCGGAAGCAGCAGCGGCAGCAGAAGCAGCAGATCCGAACCCATCATGATTTGATCTTCCTTTCCGTGAAGCGATCGATGAAGATGAAGGCTGCGCGCTGCAGGGAGCGCAAATGATGAGACCGCACGCTCATCCGAAGGCCGAGAGCCCCTCACGCAGCAGCTCGAGCACCGGGCGGGAGGCCATACCGAGCGCCAGCGTCAGCACGGACAGCGCGAGGCAGGCCGCCGTCAGCGCGGCCCCGGGGCGACAGGCGCCCGGCGCCGCCGCTGCCGGCGAAGCCTCCTCCGAACGGCGGTACAGCGTGATCAGCGTCCGCCCGAGATAGACGGAGCTGAACGCCGTCGAAATGACCAGCACCGCGAGCAGGATCAGCATCCGCATCCCGCCCCGGTTCACCGCCGCCCCGGCATAGGCGATCTTGACGATCATCCCGCCGGTCAGCGGAACGCCAAGCAGGCTCAGCGCCCCGACCGTGAACCCGATTCCGCCCGCCGGGCAGCGGTAAAAGGCGCCCCGCAGGCCGGGAAAGCTGTGGTGCCCCTCCGACGCGTCGCACAGCGCGCCGGAGGAGACGAACAGCAGCGCCTTCGCCACCGTATGCGCGATCATCTGGAAAACGGCCGCCAGCATGCCCTCGCGCGTGCCGAGCCCCATCGCCATATAGATATATCCGATCTGCGCCACCGAGGACCAGGCGATCATCCGGGAGATCTCCAGCTGGCGGATCGCGACCGCGGAGCCGATCACCGCGCCCGCCGCCCCGAAAACGAACAGCACGTCCGCGATACCGGTCTTCAGCAGCACATCCAGCGAGAAGACCCGGAAATAGAATTTCAGCAGCAGGAGGATGTACCCCTTCGAAATCAGGGAGGACAGGATCGCGCCGGAGGCCGGCGTCGAAAACGAATACGCGTCCGGCACCCAGGTATGAAAGGGGAACATGGCGCTCTTGATCCCCAGCGAGATCGTCACCAGCGCGATCACCACCGTCAGCGGCTGGTGATACGCGCCGCTCCGGTCCAGGGCTTCCACCGCTTCCCGGATCGGGGGCATCAGCAGGTGGCCGGTCAGCCCGTAGAGCAGGGACAGCGAGAGCAGGAACAGCCCCGAGCCGATCAGGTTCAGCACCATGTAGCGCGTGGCCGCCGTCAGCGCGCGGCCGTTGTTCTTCGCCGAAATCAGCGCGCAGGCCGAGACCGTCAGAATCTCCAGAAACACGTAGCCGGTGAACACGTCGTTCGTGAAGATCTCCGCCATCAGCGCGCTCTGGGCCAGAAGGCACATGACCAGATACAGGTTCTGCAGGTCCTGCCGGATATCCCGCCGGAAGGCGCGCCATCCGCCTCCGACGGCGCACAGCATCACCGCCGAAAACACGAAGGCCAGCGCCGCCTCCAGTCCGCCCGCGCGGATTTCATTGCCCCAGGGCGACGGGAAATGGCCCATCATATAGGTGAAGCTGCCGGAAAAGGCGGTCATGCAGCCGAGGAAAACCGCCGAAAGCGCGCAGGAGGCCCCCAGCACGCAAACCGCCGCCGCCCGGGCGCTCCGCCCCCGCAGCACCATGAAGAGCGACGCGGAATACAGCGGCAGCAGAATCAGCAGAAAGGGGATGTTCTGCCACAGCTGCATCAGTCCTCCTCCCTTCTGGCCTGGCGGGTAATCTCGTCGATATCCAGCGTATGATACCGCCGGTACAGCCGCACCGTCAGCGCGAGCATCAGCGCGGTCACGCTGACGGAAACCACGATGCCCGTCAGCACCAGGCCCGCCGGAATCGGATTGATATAGTCCGCGGCGGACAGCGCCCCCGCCGCGGCGATCGGCGCCCTGCGCCCGGCGATGTATCCCTTCGCCGCCAGGAACAGGTAGATCGCGCTGTCCATCATCGAAAAGCCGATCACCTTTTTGATCAGGTTCCGGTGCAGGAGCAGCGTCGTGAACCCGATGCCGAAGAGGATGATCGCGGCCGCCTCCTCATAGTTCGCCAGCAGATTGCCCATGGCGTTCAGAACTCTCCTTTCCGGAAAAGCGTGTAGAATGCATACATCACCGCGGCCACCGTGAGCCCGACCGCCACGTTCAGCCAGGGGATCAGCCCCGCGGAAAGGATCGCTCCCGGCGTTCCCGGGCCGATGCCGCTTTCCAGCCCGTTCGCCCCCGTGAAGAAGGAATACGCCTTGGACAGGGCATAGAAGCCGAGGGCGGCGAAGGTCACCGTGCGGAAGGTGCGGAGCGTGGCAAAGCGCTCCGCCGCGGCAAAGCCGAAGGCGTTCAGATACAGGATCAGCCCCGCGCCGATCACCGCCCCGCCGGAAAAGCCGCCTCCCGGCCCCAGATGGCCGTTCAGCAGGATATAGATGCCAAAGAGCAGGATCACCGGGCACAGGAAGCCCACCGCCCGCTGCAGGGGAATGTCGTGCTTCGGCTCATAGACCCGGTCGTTCGATTCGGCCAGCAGCCGCTCCCTTTCCCCGCCGCTCTCCGGCAGGCGCAAAAGGATCATCACCGCGCACACCGCCGCGAACAGCACGTGGCTCTCCCCCAGCGTGTCAAAGGCGCGGTAATCCAGGATCATGCCGGCCACCATGTTCACTGCGCCGGTCTCCTCCCGCCCCTTTTCGATATACCGCTGCGAAACCTCGTTGTGGATCGGGTTGGTGCCGTCCCCGAAGGAGGGTAGCCGCGCCACCGTCACCAGCAGCAGCGCAATCACCAGCGCGCAGACGATGCCCGCCAGGCAGGCGTACAGGACGCGCAAAAGCGTCAGCCCCTTCGTCCGGCCCCAGGTCTCCGCCCGGTCCGACAGCGCGCGCTCATGCTGCCGGATCTCCTCCAGGCGCGCCAGCTCCCCGGTCTCCCGCCGCAGGGCCTCCTCCGCTTCCGGATCCCGCGCCGGCTTTTCCAGGGTTCCCAGGAGCTCGGCCATGCGCTCGTCCGGCAGGCGGCTGCCCGCGCGGAGCCATTCCCGCAGGCCCGCGCCGCGGCGGTCATTTGCCTTCCCGCCCATGCTCCGCCTCCCCCCTGATCGCGTGTATCTTCTTCAGCGTCACAAACAGCATCAGGCTCGTCACCCCCGCGCCGACCGCGGCCTCCGTCACCGCCAGATCGGGGGATTCCAGCAGGATCCAGATCACCGCCATCGCCAGCGACTGGCCCATGAAGATGATCAGGCTCGTCAGCAGGTCCTTCGTCAGGCTGACCGCCACCGCGCAGATCAGGATGAAGGCCAGCAGCAGTATATTCAGGATATCCATCTCAGATGTCGACCTCCCGCCGCACCGCTTCCCCGAGCTTCACCTGCATGTGCGCTTCGGGTTCCGCGTCCACCGTGATGTCCAGCCGGGCGATCAGGTGGGAGGATACCGGGCTGGCGATCCACCAGAAAAGAACGATCAGCAGCAGCCGAAGTGTCAGCCACTGCGCGCCGCTGCGCACGCACAGCCCGAGGATGATCAGCAGAAGCCCCATCGTGTCCCCCAAGGCCGCCGCGTGCATCCGGTCCAGCGCGTAGCGGAACCGCCAGATCCCGACATGGGCCGACAGCACGAAGAACAGCCCCGCCGCGATCAGCGCCGCCCCGAGGCCGAACAGCATCCATTCAACCACGCGCGCTCTCCTCCTTCTTTTCCCGGATTTTTCTCTCCCGGTATACCCCCAGGTACACCTTCGTCAGCAGCACCGTCGCCAGCAGGGACAGCATCGCGTAGATCAGCGCCACGTCCGTCAGATACCCTTCGCCCTTCATCACCGCGAGGATCGCGATCATCATCACGATCTGCGTCCCCGCCATGTTGACCGCCATGATCCGATCCGCGATCCGCGGCCCGCGGATGCACCGCAGAAGGCTCGAGAACAGCCCCAGGGCCAGCAGGATCAGCGCAACGCGAAACAGCCATTCCCAGGCGACCTCAGTTCCCATCCCCGCTGCCCTCCATTTCCAGGATGCTTTTTTCCGCGGCCTCCGCCCCCGCGCCCGCCGCCAGCGCGCCGCTCAGCGCGTGAACCAGAAACAGGTCGTCCTGCACGTGCACCGTGACCGTTCCCGGCGTCAGCGTGATCGAGCCGGCCCGGATCGCCCGGCCGAACTCGCTCCGGATCCGGCTGCGGAAGGCGATCAGCTCCGGCTCCGGCCGCCCGCGCCAGACGATTTTCGTCACCGCGAGATTCGCCCCCGCGATGTCCCAAAGCAGCCGCAGCAGATACCTGAGCGCCTGCCCCGCCTTCCGGGCAAGGCGCCATTCCCGCTTCGGCGTGATGCCGATATATTTCCATGCGAAGGCATACACCAGGGCGCATACGGCCAGGCCGCACAGCACCGTCTCCGCCGTCCAGCGTCCGTTGAAGATGATCCACAGTCCAAACAGGATCAGAAACACGCCCTTCTCCTTCCTCCGCGGCCCTTATGCCTGCGTCCTTCCCGGTTCCGGCCCCGCCGTTTCCCCGGCGGAGCGCGTCAGATCCCGCACCCATCTGTATTTCCGGAAGTGCATCATCACCCACGGAATCTTGCCCACCTCGTCCAGGCAGGTGCAGGCGTAAACCAGCCATACCGGCCAGTGCAGCACGAAGGTGCCCAGGATCGCCAGCGGCAGCGCGATGCCCCACATCGTCACCGCCAGGGAGTACATGTCGAACATCGTGTCCCCGCCCGCGGCGAAGACCCCGTTGATCGTGATCGTGTTGACCACCCGCCCGACGGTGTAGACCGACATCACGATCATCATCGTCTGCAGATAGGCGCGCGCCGTATCGTTCAGCTGAACGATGCTCATGACCAACGGCGTGATGCCGAACATCACCAGCGAGGTCAGGATCCCCACCGGCCAGGAGAGGCGCACCATCCGCGTACCGTACAGCCGTCCCGTCTCCAGGTCGCCCGCCCCCAGCGCGTTGCCGACCAGGATGCCGCCGCCGCTGGCCAGGCCGTTGCACAGGCAGCACACCAGCTCGATCACCGAGGAGGCGACGGAGTTGGCCGCCGGCGCGTCCTGGTCAATGTGACCCATGAATGCGCTGTATGCCGTAAACCCGATGCCCCACAGAAGCCCCGCGCCCAGCAGCGGCAGAAGGCAGCGGACGAAGTCCCGCCGCAGCACGCCGCTGCCCGCAAAGAAGCGGCTGTAATCCGGCCGGATATAGTTCTTCCGGAAGGAAAGCGCCACCGCCCAGACCAGCTCGATCACCCGGGCAATCACCGTCGCCAGCGCGGCCCCCTGCACGCCCATGGGCTGCCCGATCAGGCCGAAGATCAGCACCGCGTTCAGCCCGATGTTGATCACCACGGCGAAGGAGCTGATCCGCGCCGTGTCCGCCGCGTGATCGCTCACCTTCAGCAGCCCCAGATAGCACTGGGAAAAGCCCGTCAGCAGGTAGGACCATGCCGCGGTCCGCAGATAGTCCGACGCGATGCGGTTCAGCTCCGCATCGTTGGTAAAAAGCTGCATCACCGCGCCCGGGAAGAATTCGCACATCACGAAGAAGGCCACGGAAGTGATTCCGCACAGGCGCAGCGCGATGGAAAACAGCGCGTTCAGCGCGCCGCGGTCCTTCTTGCCCCAGTACTGGGCCCCCAGGATCGCGAAGGCCGCCACCACCGAGGAAAGGATCATGTTCTGGACAAACTGGAACTTCGAGGCCAGCGAAACCGCAGCCATCGCGTTCTGCTCCACCCCGCCCAGCATCAGCGTATCCGCGACGCTCACGGCGGAGAGCATCAGGCTCTGGGCCGCGATCGGCAGCGCCAGCCCGGAAAGCTTTTTCATAAAAGCCCGGTCGGAAAACATGGTTGCTCGCATTTTCTCTGAATATCCGTCCTCCCGCATACTGCGGCGCCATCGCCGCACCGGATGCAGTGTACCATACCTGCCCGCGCTTTGACAACGAGGAATCAGCCCTTCCCGCCCCTTTTTCACTTCCGGTAAAATAGTTTTCTTTTCCCGGAGGAAATATGGTATACTTTTCCCGACCGAAACCGATCATTTTTTCGCCGAAGGAGGAAGATGCCGATGTTGTCCCGCGTGGAAAACGGCCGCCTGATCATCCCCCTGGAGGGAAGAATCGATTCCGTCTCGTCGGACCGGGTGGATCAGGAAATTCATCAGATTCTGTCGCAGCATCCCGGCGTCCCGCTGACGCTGGACGCGGATCAGCTGACCTATATTTCCAGCTCCGGCCTGCGGATTCTCATGCGCCTGCTCAAGGGCGGCTATCCGGATCTGGAGATCCGGAACGCTTCGCCCGATATCTTTGAAATCTTCAGCGTCACCGGCATGGACACCATGATTCATATCAGCAAACAGATGCGCCGCGTGTCCGTGGAGGGCTGCCCGGTCATCGGCAGCGGCGCCTTCGGCACCGTCTACCGGCTCGACGGGGACACGGTGGTCAAGGTGTTCCGGGAAGGCGAAGCCTCCCTCCCCGTCATCCGGCGGGAGACCGACCGTGCCCGCCGCGCCTTCGTCAGCGGCGTGCCGACCGCGATCCCCTTCGATATCGTCCGGGTCGGCGATCAGTACGGCGCCGTGTTTGAGATGATCGATGCGCAGAACTGCAACGATCTCGTGGCGCAGAATCCCGCCGTGCTGGATTCGCTGATTCCCCGCTATGCGGCCTTCCTCCGGTCGCTGCATGAGATCGAAGTCCCGGCGGACGCGCTGCCCGCTGCCCGGGATATCCATCTGAAATACCTGTCCGCCGTCTCCGACTGCCTGAACGCCGATGCGGCTGACCGGCTCCGCGCCCTGCTCCGGGCCATGCCGGACAACCGGCATCTGGTCCATGGGGACGTGCATCTCAAGAATCTCATGAGCTCCTCCGGGGAGATGATCCTCCTCGATATGGATTCCATGAGCGTCGGCGATCCCGTGTTCGAGTTCGCCGCCCTGTACCGGACCTATATTCTCTTCAACGAGGATGACCCGGAGGATTCCGTCTTCTTCTTCGGCTTCGATGATGCCGTCGCCGCCCGGATCTACCGGGAAACGGTCCGGGCCTATTTCGGCAGTCCGGCTCCGGATGTGCTCGCCGCCATGGAGAAGAAGATCCTCCTTCTGGCCAGCCTGCGCTTCCTGGCCACGCTGATCCTCGACCAGCCCGAGGAGGCGGGCACGCCGCTCCGGGCGCTCCGCCTCCGTCACGCGGCGGACCGGATCGATGCCCTGACCCGGGAAGTGGACAGCCTTTCGCTCGCGGAGTAATCTTTCAGCTTTTTTCTGGAGTGTGTCAATGAAACAGTATCTGGTCACGGGCATGAGCTGCGCCGCCTGCTCTGCCCGGGTGGAAAAGGCGGTATCCGGCGTCCCGGGGGTCTCCTCCTGCTCCGTCAGCCTCCTGACGAATTCGATGGGCGTGGAGGGAACGGCCTCCCCGGCCGACGTCATCCGCGCCGTGGAGGCGGCCGGCTACGGCGCCTCGCTCAAGGGGGCGGAAAAGGCCGCGGACGGCGCCGCGCCCGCCTGGGCGGACGCGGAATCCCTGAAGGATCATGAAACGCCCCGGCTCCGGCGGCGGCTCCTTTGGTCCGTGCCGCTCCTGCTGATCCTCATGTATTTCTCCATGGGCCATGGCATGTGGGGCTGGCCCGCCCCCGCGGTCTTTGACAATCATGTGTTTCTCGGCCTGTTCGAGCTCCTGCTCGCCGCCGCCGTGATGATCATCAACGGGAGGTTCTTTACCTCCGGTTTCACCTCCCTTTTCCGCGGTTCGCCGAACATGGATACCCTGGTCGCCCTCGGCTCCGGCGCATCCTTTGCCTATTCCCTGGCCGAGCTCTTCCTGATGATCCTCGCCCTCGGCGATGGGGATCACGCGGCGGTCATGAAGTACGGCATGAACCTGTACTTCGAGTCCGCCGCCATGATCCCGACCCTGATCACCGTCGGCAAGATGCTGGAGGCCATGTCCAAGGGCCGTACGACGGATGCGCTGAAGGGTCTGATTGCGCTGGCGCCGAAAACGGCGGTGCTCCTGCGCGACGGTGCGGAGCAGACGGTCCCGGTCGCGGAGGTCCGCGCGGGCGATGTGTTCGTCGTCCGCCCGGGGGAGCAGATCCCGGTGGACGGGGTCATCCTCAAGGGGATCACCGCGGTCAATGAGTCCGCCCTGACCGGGGAGAGCATCCCCGCCGACAAGGCGGAGGGCGATCCCGTCTCCGCCGCAACGATGAATCAGCAGGGATATATCGAGTGCCGCGCCACCCGCGTCGGCGAGGACACGACCCTGGCGCAGATCATCCGGACGGTTTCCGACGCCGCCGCGACCAAGGCGCCCCTGGGGCGCATCGCGGACCGGGTCTCCGGGATCTTCGTGCCCTCCGTCATCGCCCTCGCGCTGCTGACGCTGCTCGGCTGGCTCCTCGCCGGCCGGTCCTTCTCCTTTGCGATCGCCCGCGGAATTTCCGTCCTGGTGATCAGCTGCCCCTGCGCCCTCGGGCTCGCAACCCCCGTGGCGATCATGGTGGGCAGCGGCGTCGGCGCCAAACACGGCGTGCTGTATAAAACCGCCGCCGCCCTGGAGGGCGCCGGGCGGACGCAGCTCGTCGCGCTGGACAAAACGGGAACGGTCACCGAGGGCCAGCCCCGGGTCACGGATGTGATCCCGCTGGGCATCGGCCGGGAGGACCTGCTCACCCTCGCCGCGTCGCTGGAGAAAAACAGCGAGCATCCGCTGGCCCGGGCCGTCACCGCCGCCGCGGACGGGCTCCCGCTCCGGGAGATCAGCGGCTTTGAGGCGCTCCCCGGCAACGGCCTCCGCGCCATGCTGGACGGGGAGGAGCTGCTCGGCGGCAGCCTGAAATACATGGACGCCCGGGGCCTGGCGGATGCTGCCGCCCGGGCGCGCTCCGGCGAGCTGGCGGAGGCGGGCAAAACGCCGCTGCTCTTCGCCCTCGGCCGGAAGCTGCTCGGCATCATCGCCGTCGCCGATCCGATCCGTCCCGACTCCGCCCAGGCAATCTCCGAGCTGGGCCGGATGGGCATCCGGACCGTCATGCTCACCGGCGATAACGTACGCACCGCCCGGGCCATCAGCCGCCAGGCCGGCGTGGACCAGGTGATCGCCGAAGTCCTGCCGGACGGCAAGGCGGATGTGATCCGCCGGCTCATGACCCTCGGCAAAACCGCCATGGTCGGCGACGGGATCAATGACGCGCCCGCGCTCACGGTGGCCGACAGCGGCATCGCGATCGGCGCAGGCACGGATATCGCGATCGACGCGGCGGATATCGTGGTCATGAAGAGCCGCCTTTCCGACGTCGTCGCCGCCATCCGGCTCAGCCGGGCCACGATCCGGAATATTCACCAGAACCTCTTCTGGGCCTTCTTCTACAACGCCATCTGCATCCCCCTGGCCATGGGGCTCCTCGGCGTTGAGATGAAGCCCATGTACGGCGCGGCTGCCATGGCGCTCTCCAGCTTCTTCGTCTGCATGAACGCCCTGCGCCTGAACCTGGTCGACCCGCACCGTGCCGGGTCCGAACGGAAGGAAAAAGCGATTCCCGCGGATGCCCTCGTCCAGATCGCCTCCGCGATGAAAACAAAGGAGGAAACAACCATGAAAAAGGTCCTGAAAGTGGAAGGCATGATGTGCGCGCACTGCGAAGCCCGCGTCAAAAAGGCCCTGGAGGCCGTTCCCGGCGTCGAAAGCGCCGTGGCGGATCACGCCGCCGGTACGGCGACGGTCACCCTGACTTCTCCCGTGGAGGATCAGGCGCTCCGCGCTGCGGTGGAAGCCGTGGATTATACGGTCACGGGCATCGAATAATCATTCGTTCCCGGTACAACAGCAGCGGCGGCACGGAAAAGCGTGCCGCCGCTGCTGTTGTTTTTTATTTTTTTATTCCTGAACCTTCCCGTCCTCCCCGACGGAGATCACGGCCACCCAGGCCAGCTCCGGATCCCCGGTTTCCGCCAGGGAGCGGGCGGCCGTCTCCGCGTCCGCCTCCGGATGGCAGGTCCATTCCCCCGCGGGCGTCGCCACCGTCAGCGGCCGGGAAAGATCCATCATGCCCGGCTGAATCAGAATGTCAAAGCCCCCGTTCACCCCCTCCGGGCGCACCGTCACGGTGTTGGTTTCCGCGTCAAAGGATGCCTCAATGATGCCCCGGTCGACGGAGAAGTCCGCCCGAAGCCAGTAAAACCCGGTATCCCGCCGGCTCTTCGCCCGGGTGGAAAGATCCCATACCAGCCGTTCCGGATGGGGATCCCGGACAAATCCGGATACATACGCCACGGCGTTCGTATCAACGCGGCTGTCCGTCTCCATGCCCAGCCCCTGCGTGATCAGCTCCCGCAGCGGCGCATCCAGCGCATCGTCCCCGTAGGCATACGACAGGCTGCTCACGTCGGCCGCTCCGCATGCCTCCTCCTGCACCGCGAGGAACATGCTCAGCCAGTCCTCATCGACCGCCCGCCGGGCGAAAGCCTCCGGATCCGTCAGCACCGCATCCGTCCCGTCCGGATCCGCGCTGTCGTTGAAGTTGTGCCCGTAGGGCACGTGCACCAGCACCCGGTGGGGATACCCGAAGCCGTATTTTTCGTGATATGCCCGCAGCGTCCCTTCGAACTCCGCGCCGCGGACGGAGCGCATCGCTTCCTCCGAATAGTAATCCCGGATGCCCACCTGGATTTCAAATGGCAGGTTGGCCACGTTCAGCAGGCTCACGCCGTTGGGATGTCCGGAGGACATGTTCACCGCCGCGAACCGGTCCGCCATGCGCGGCGCGATGGCATATACCCCGTCGCCCCCGGCGGAAAAGCCCAGCAGATACACCCGGTTCGGATCCGCGTTTTTCAGCGCGACCATATCCTCGATCAGCCGGTCATACATCGGATACGATGCGTCCAGGAAATGCGTGTTCCAGGTGTCCTCCATTCCCCGGCAGGCCACATAGATCCCGCTGGCAATCGTCTCCCGGTAATATCCCGTCATCATGATCCACTGCTCGTTGTTGCCCTCCGCCGGCCCGCCTCCGCCGCCGTGGAGCGCGATGTAGAGGGGATACAGCCCGTTCGCGTCCGGCTCGCCGATGACCTCCGCCGTGTAGTGCATCGTCCCCGCCTCCGTCTGCAGGGTGCATACCGCCATCTCCTGCTCCCGGATGCCGTCCTCGTCCACATAGGGAACCGTCATCATCCCGGGCGTGACCTCCTGCTGCCGGACGGGATCCGCCGCGATCGCCTCCTGCCGCGCGCGCCAGGCCTCCGCCAGCATGTCCCGCGCCTCCGCTTCCGCCCCCGCCCGATGCAGGGGCGTCATCGCCGCCGCCAGCAGCGCCGCCGCGGCGCATGCGGTCGCCCGCTTCGCCCATTCCCATCCGAAACCGTGCCTGACCCTTTTCATCCGTTCTCCTGCCTCCGTTCTCCGCCTGAATGATCGTCTCCGCCTCTCCGCGGCGCTTCCTCCGTCCGCCCGGATTAATCTTCATAATCATCTACTTCCCAATGCCCTTTTTTGCTGCTTCCAACATATCGAATGCAGTTCATTTCCTTTAGCTTTCTTGCAATCGTCGCAAGGCTGACACCGGCTTGTTTGGCAATATCCGCCCTGGTGGCTTCAGGATTTGCTTTCATAGCTGTGATGATCTTTTCAGCGAGGGGATCGCGCTTTTGAGTATCATTTTGGGATTCATTTTGGGTATCATTTTGAGTCTCGCTTTGAGACCCAATGCGCTTTGAGACGCTGCTTTGACTCTCAATGGTTCTCGCTGATGGATTAACCACCCCAAATGGATCAGTTTCAAAGGGCTTACGGTGAAGGCTGACACGGAAAGAAGTGCCAAAATCCTTGATCTCGGGATCGCCCAGGCCATACATGCGGGCGTCTTCAAATACGCGAGGAATGCCGCTGCCCCACCTCTCAATGATGTGCATATACTGGAACGCCGCGCCGATGGCAATGTTGCGGACGCGGGAATTGCCTTCGATCAGATGCTCAATGGTCAGGTCAGGGCTCAGCCTGCCGGGGGATGTGACTTCCAAACGGTCATCATAGATTGCCACCTGGATGGATCCGGGAGACAAATAGGATCTGTGGCATACGGCGTTAGAGATGAGCTCACGGACGCTGTCCATGGGCAGCTCGTAAATGTCCTCCCGATAGACATCCGCAATGCGGGAGCCCAGGTTGATGTGCTTTTTGACGAACACCATGGCATCTTCGATCTGCTGATCGATGGGCCCTTTTGCTTCCTTCCTGTCCAGGAAAACAGCGCGCGTATTCCCTTTGAAAACCGCCATCTGGATAAAAGCATCCGGGAACAGCGTATCTATATCGCCGGTCAGCAGCTTCCAGGCATAGGTTGGGAAGTATTTATCCTGGAAGTGCACAAGGATTCTCCATTGTATCAGCTGGCTGGCGGTTACTTTTTTCTGAGAGTGCCGC
>CAMOYA010000014.1 GCA_946629635.1 uncultured Clostridia bacterium | reverse complement strand
CCGCTGTCATTCGGTTGTTCCACATATCCACCCGCCGGAGCGCCGGCAGCTGATCCAGGAAGGAGGTCAGCGCTTCCCAGTCACTGACCTCCATATCTCCCAGATCGATATATTCAGAATCCTCCGAGTAGAAGATCCCATTGAATTCTATCTCTGCCTGAGCGAAAACCGGACAGAGCAGGAGAAGAATCAGGCCAATCCAAACCCATCTGGACTTCAAAATGATCGATCCTTTCATGTATAACCGCGTTGATTATTCTTCATAGGAGACAACCGCACAGTCATCTGACGCGACGATATATGTTTTTCCGCGCTGGAACTGCAGTTCATTTCCCTGCTCATCCATGAAAATAATGCGGCTTGTGTCATTTTCGCGGTACCAGGAGCCCTGAATGTAATGGCCGTTCTGGAAGATGTCCGCGATACCGCCGCCGACCATGTTGTTTCTCCAGTACAGATATCCATCCGCACTTTCAACGGGAATGCGCATAATGATCAGATTGGAGAAATACAGGATATCCTTTGAAGTCCGGTCAATTTCGATGCCGGCGGCATTTTCACGGGAATATCCCAGTCCCTCATCGTAATAGAAGATGCAATTGCTTGCCTTGTTGGAAGAAGAACTGTTGTGGTTGTCGTAGAATGTGACGTCGACTTCGTTGGCAATGACGCCGCGATCCAGCGGAGTATCCGTGAACAGGAAGGGACGCTTTTCAAAGGCAACGCCGTTCCGGATCAGCATATCATGAATTTCCTGCATATGAGCAACCAGAGACGCGTCAAATACACCATTGACCTCTTCAACAGGAACGCGATGCTTGTAGGAGCCGCCACCCAGCAAATCAAACCATTTTTTATTGGCGTTATCACTGCTTGTCTGTGCCAGCAGTCCCCATTTTTTCCGCCAGTAATCGAACTGGATCGACTGGCTGAGTCCCAAAGTATCCACCGCATCCTGATGCGGGCCGTAGTTGGCGGACGCAAAGGCAGCATTAAAGGCGGTAGCGAAAGGAAGCGCAGTCATCCGTGCGCTGCGGGAACCGCCTGCGAGCTCCGGGAAAGTGGTGGAGAACAGCGCCAGCATTTTGGTATTGCCGGTGGACATGTTCGGAATCTGAATCATCACACTGGCGGATCCGACGCCCCAATGAGGATATCCTTCCGTATTGTTGTCAATCACCAGGATCACCGGGGTGAAGGCTTCGCCGTTGTCCGAAAGGCCGGTAAACGGATCCAAACCTTCGATGACAGCATTGTTACCCAACGATGCGGGAGTACTTACCTGTGCGTTATCGACTGCGTCCTGCGTCACAGCGATGGTATCTGCAAAAGCAAAGGACAGACAGGAGAACATCAGCAGGGTGGTCAACAGCAGAGCAATCAGTTTTTTCATTATGATTCAGTACCTCCTCATGAGAATAACCGTTTCCATCTTTGCTTTAGACAAAATAGGAAACAATCGCTTCATTATACTTGACGGCAGATGGAATGTCAACGTGCCGCAGGCATTCGGCAATCGTCGGAGGAAAGCGCAGCAAGTTTGTAAAAAAGGCTTCTTGTGAGTATAATGTGCGTGTTTGTGCAGTGTGCGCAGAGAAATATCCGGCATCTTGATCATGGAGGGAAGTTAGAACAGATGAAGCATCATGTATGGATCAGAGCTCTTTCGGCCTGGGTGACCGGACTGCTTTTTCTTGGCGTGATTCTGCCCGGTGCGGCGGAGATCCACGTGGGGCAGGAACCGCCGGCGGAGTGGGCGGAGAAGGAAGTGCTTCGGCTGACCGCGTTCGCAACGCTGATCAACGACTGCACACTGATGGAAGTCGGCGGAAAATCCATGCTGATTGACGGAGGCGTCCGGAAATGGCGGGAAAAGCTCACGGAGGCGCTGACGGAGATGGGCTATGGGGAACGGGTGGATATCATCTATAATACCCATCCTCATGACGACCATCTCCAGAACGTGACCCAGATGATGAAGCATGGATTCAGGGCGGATGAATTCTGGTCGAGCTTTCGCCCGGATTACCGGAACGATACCCAGCGCAGCGCTGTCAGGGAGCTTGAAAAGGCCGGCATCCCTTATCATCAGCTTGCTCAGGGGGAAACGGTGAACTTTGGCGGGGCGGAGCTTTCCTTTTACTGGTGGGAGGAAGGAGGGGATCCCAATGCCCGCAGCTCCATCATGCATGTCACCTTTGGGGATGCGACCGTGCTGATGACCGGGGACGCGACCGGTGCCGCCCAGCAGGGGATTCTGAAAGTGCTGTCCGGGGATCAGCTGAAGGCGGATATCATGAAAATGCCGCATCACGGTCTGGTTCGGATCGTGCAGGATTTTCTGGCGACCGTGGATCCGGGCTTCATCTTTGTCACCAATCGGAAGTCTGGTTCCCCGAAGGCAACGGAGCAGATGAAAGCGGCGAAGATTCCTTTTTACAATACGACCGGCGGCCGGGTCGTGATGGTGACAGACGGAACCGACTGGTACATCACGCAGTATGCTGATATGTTTTAACTGATCAAAACGGCCGTATTTCAGGATGAAACGGAGAATCTGATCCACCCTTTTATTGCAATGCTCATGGGAAAGTGCTATAACATCCCGGACGATCCGGAAAGGATCGCGAAAGGATGGATTTTGACATGGCCCGGACTCTGACACGCGATCTGACGGAAGGCAGGCCGATGAAGCTGATCGTCTCCTTTGCGCTGCCGCTTCTGTTCGGCGTTCTTTTTCAGCAGTTTTACAGCTTTGTGGATACCGCCATCGTCGGCCGGTATCTGGGACCGGAAAAGCTGGCGGCTGTCGGGGCAACCGGGTCTGTGAACTTTCTGATCATTGGCCTGTGCCTGGGTCTGTGCTCCGGATTTGCGATTCCGGTGGCTCAGGCATTTGGCGCGAAGGATGAGCGGGAAGTGCGTCGCTGCGTGTTTCACTCCGTTGTTCTCAGCGCCGTGCTGAGCCTGGCGTTTGCGCTGGCGGCGACCCTTCTGTGCAAACCGCTGCTGCGCCTGATGAATACGCCGGAGGAAATCCTGGATGCATCGGCATCATATATCGGGATCATCTTTGCCGCGATCCCATGCTGCGTGCTGTATAACATGGCGTGCGGCATTCTTCGCTCGCTGGGGGACAGCCGGACGCCGGTTGTTTTTCTGGTGGTGGCTTCCCTGGTCAATATCGTGCTGGACCTGTTTCTGATCATCGTATGCGGCATGGGGGTGGCCGGTGCAGCGGTGGCGACCGCGATCAGTCAGCTGATTTCGGGAATCGGGTGCGTCATGGTAATGGTCCGGCGCTTTCCGATTCTGCATCTTCAGAAGGAAGACCGCGTATTTGAACCTGCCCTGGCCAGAAAAATGCTGGGGATCGGGCTTCCCATGGGGCTGCAGTTCTCCATTACGGCGATCGGATCGGTGATGGTGCAGTGGTCGGTGAACGGCCTGGGTGTGAATGAGGTGGCGGCCGTCAGTGCGGCCGGCAAGATCAGCGCGTTCTTTGCCAGCGTGTTTGACGCGCTGTCCTCGACCATGGCGACATATGCCGGCCAGAACATGGGCGCCCGAAAGCTGGATCGGGTGAATCAGGGCCTTAAGTGTGCTTCTGTGCTTGGAATCGGGTACTGCCTGATTGCCTTTGGCGTGGTGGCGCTGTTTTCCAGGACGCTGCTGGCGCTGTTCATTGATCCGTCGGCGGCTCCGGCGGTTATGGAGATGGGCTCCACCTATCTGCTGATCAATGCTTCCTTCTATATTCCGCTGCTGTTTGTGAATATTGTCCGCCTGAGCATCCAGGGGATGGGATTTACCCGCGTCGCGATGCTGGCCGGACTATTTGAAATGGTGGCGCGGACGGCGGTTGCCCTGTTCGTGGTGCCTGTGGCCGGGTTTACGGGCGCATGCTTTGCGAATCCGGCTGCCTGGGTGATGGCGGATGCATTCCTGTTCCCATGTTACTGGCAGGTGATGCGTTCCCTGCGGCAGCGCCTGATGCCCGATACTGAGGATGCATCCGCAATCAGTGCTGCCAGACGGAAAATCATCCGTCTGCGCCGTGCGGCATGAATTCCGGACATTTTTCAGACCGTTCCCCGAAAAACGGAGGACGGTTTTTTCGGCTTTGTCATTTCTTTTGACAGGCATGTTCCCCCTGGGGTATATTAAAGGCGGAAAAAAGCGCCTGAGGCGCGCGGGAGGAAAAGATGAAGACAGAAAGGTTTGCCATCTGGGAAGACGGGGAATACAGCTATTCTCGGTCCTTTGGCTTTGTCCCCGGTCTGACGACGTATATCCATGATGAGGACCAGCGGCTCCGGCCCTGCCTGCTGGTTGTTCCCGGCGGGGGATATTTCTTTGTTTCTCCCCGGGAGGGAGAGATCATTGCCCGCAGATTCTATGACTTTGGCGTGAATGCATTCGTGCTGACCTATACGGTCAATCCGCTGCAGGATGTGCCGCTGCAGGATCAGCCGCTGCGGGATCTGACGCGGGCGATCCGGGTCGTTCGGAAGCGGGCGGCAGAGTTCCATATTGATCCGGATCGCATCACACTGTGCGGTTTTTCGGCGGGAGGACATCTGTGTGCCAGCGCCTGCGTGCACTGGGAGGATGTGAAGGATGAGAAATATGGGGATGTTTCAGCCCGGCCGGATGCGGCTATTCTGAGCTATCCGGTCATTTCTTCCGGTGAATATGCGCACAGGGGATCCTTTGATGCGCTGCTGGGGAAGGATGCGCCGGCGGACGCGCTGCACTACTGGTCTCTGGAGACGCAGGTGAAGGCCGATACTCCGCCCTGCTTCCTCTGGCATACGGCGACGGATGAATCCGTGCCGGTGGAAAACAGCGAAATGTTTGCCCATGCGCTGCGCGCGCACGGTGTGCCGTACGCGATGCATGTGTTTTCCGAAGGGCACCACGGACTTTCCCTGGCAAATGAGGACTGGGTGGAGGGCCGCTTCTGCGCCCCTTATACCATGGAACAGAACGACCGGGCGGTCCGTGCCGTCCGCGGCGGAGAAGTGCCGATGACCGAGTGGGCGAAGGTCATGCTCTCGTATTTTGATGCAGACGATGCGGCGGATCGCCCGAAGGAGAAAACCGTGCCGGAGGTGACGGTGTGGCCGGAGCTGGCCTGGGCATGGATGAACAAACAGGGAATGGGGATGAAAGCCTGAAGGCCCCCTGTCCTGCGTGAGAGGCATACAGATCCGTGAAACCGGAAAACGGGTTCAGCTCCGCGTGAAGGAAAAAAACGGAGCCGCGCTTCGGGGATGAAGCGCGGCTCCGTTTCTTAATACACACAGATTTCAGCGGCCTGAGCGCCTCCGGTTCGGGAGGATGAGTTCATGGTGAATACCAGGCGTACAAAGGCGGCATCAGCCGGATCGAAGTCGATGCGGATCCGGTTGCCGGTGGCGGCATCAAAACTGTACTTTTCTGCCGGAACCACTTCCGTGTAGCTGATTCCGTCCGTGCTGACCAGCACCGCGATTTCCTGGATCCGCGGCTCCCAGATGGAAGATGGATTCAGGCAGACCGCGACGGTGGATACCGTACAGGTTTTCTCCAGGTCAAAGGTAATCTCCGCAGGAAAGCCCTTGCTCTCCCAGTAGGTATCCGTTTTGCTGTCGTTGACATTCACGTCCCTGTATACATCCGTGTGCGCTCCGGAAATGACAGGCTTTGCAAGGGCGTAGTTTTCCGTTTCCGGCAGAGGAATATAGTTGTCTGTCGGATCCGGGAAGCAGGGTGGCCGCTGCGCGCCGGTCTGTTCCGGTGCAGCGATGACGGTGACGGCCGGATCTTCGTGTGGAGACGTCGACAGGAGAGGATCCACAGTTTCGGCGGTTTTCGCACCTGCCACAGGGGGCTCGATGACAATTCCCCCGCAGAATTCATCCGTGGAAAGCCGCATGGCTTTCAGATCAGTGATGTCCTGATTGAGAATCCGTATATTGCGAAGAACAACGTCCGTGATCTGATGATCCCCGTCATGCCCTGAAAATCGGGAGGGGGGAACCTTTCCGTCCGCGGTCTTTTCAACGGTCAGCCCGTCGATCAGCACATGATCAATGGTGCCAAACTCATCCCGGACGGTGGACCAGGCGGAGTTCTGAAGGGTCATTTCAATCAGCTCCCTGTTGAAACCGTTATCCCCCTGCATCATGGCGTTCTCCACGGTGATATTCCGCCAGGTGATGTCGTGCACAGCCGCATCGTCGCTGTTGTGAATGCTGATGACCGGCTTGTGAAAATTATACAGCACAGTGATGTTTTCAAACAGGACATCACAGATTTCCGGATCGAGCGTCAGCCCCTTGTCGGTTTCATAACCGATTTCCATGGACTGAGCCAGATCCGTCCATACCTGCATGTCCCGGAAGGTGATTCCTCTGGTTGATCCCGAATAGTTCTTGATGACCAGGCTGTCATCCCAGGTACGGGCAAAGGACCGGGTCACCAGGTGATCCGTGCAGGACTGGAAGGTGAACCCATCGCCGTTCTGCCGGCCGGAGATGATCTTGACATTGTCGATCCGGACATTCCGGGATGAAAAGGAGTTGAAATTCCAGCAGTTGGAATTGACCAGGGAGATGCCTTCCACGCGGACATCTTTGGAATGGTTCAGATCGATGGGCACCCGGGCCAGGGAACCGGGCTGGTTCCATGCCGGGTAGTCGCTGCCGTCAATGATGCCGCGGCCGCAGATCCGCACATCCTCCGCATTGGCCACGGATATGATGGAATGGAGCACGGCGCCGCCGGAAAGATACAGCGTCTGGTGATCCGTCAGGGAGATGGCGTCCATGACCCATTCGCCCGGTCCGATCCAGAACACATTCGGATCCGCGGGATCCGGCAGGTCCGTTTCCGGCGGATTGGCGAAGAGATGCAGCGCCTTGTTCACATCGCCGTTGAAGACGACGGTATACTGACCCGGGGATGAGAGGGTGAAGCAAACGGCTCCGTCCCGAACTTCCGCGGCAACTCCCGCGGAGCTTGGGAGCACCTGAGCACTTTCCACAGGGTGCGGAAGACCGGGCATGCGGACCTCCACCGTCACGGTTCCGGAAAAGTCAAAATAGGTCATGGGAGTGGTCACGGGTACGGTATTGGCGTTCCAGATGTGCTCGTGATTCACCATGACATCGTATACGAAGAGCTCGACGCCGCAGACGCTGACGGAACAGTCAGCGGATGAAGTCATGGTCTTCGGCCCTTCGTATACGGTCAGCTGTGGAGCTGCTTCTTCAGCATGCCCCGGCGGCGGGAACGGGAGTAAAAGAAATGCCATCAGCAGGCAGAGAAGGCGAAGCGGTTTCCGAATGAGCATCAGAATCATCCTCCCTGTTTATATTGCAGTTTAACGTTAAACTTGTCTCTTCTCTCATTATACAGATCCGGCGAAAAAAAACAAGATGATGGAGCGCTTTTTCGTTCACCCAAAGTTGAAATCCTGTCCTTTTTGGTGCTTGACAGGGCAAATCAGCCATGCTATAATCGGGTCAAGAAATAGGTTTAGCGTTAAACCTATTACAAATGAATGAGGAGGGTTACCATGAAAAAGTTTCTTGCCATCATCCTTTCTGCCATGATGCTGTTTGCGGTTCTTTCTTCTGCGCTGGCGGAGGAGACTGTAAGCTTCCTGTGGGACAATTTTGATGACCGGGATCCCAACGCGAAGCCGGAGCTCGGTCCCAACGGCGTCAACATCTGGTGGGACAACTGGGCAAACCTGCGCGCCAAGAATGAGGAAGGGGCCATCAAGATTGACTATCGGCCGAAGGAATACGATCCGGAAGACTATGACAGTGAAGATGACTATTTCGCCCATGCGGCGGACTGGATGGGCAACTGGGGCGAAGCGGTGAACATGTGGGCTCTGGAAGGCATCAGCTGGTGCAGGTATCTGACGATCCGGATCAAGGGCGCTGAAGGCGGCGAAGAGAACAAGCTGATCATGGACTGGCATCCGGAAGATTCAAAGTTCTATGCGGCCCGCTTCTCTGACCTGGTGCTCAAGGACGGCAGCCATCCCGTGATCACGACGGACTGGCAGGACCTGGTCATTGACCTGGAAGCGAGCGGATTCCCGGGCATGACCAACGCGTTCCATATCCGGGCATTTGCGAAGAATGTCATCTGGCTGGATGAGATCAGTTTCTCCGATCCCATCGCGCCCATCGATGCGACCAGCAGCGAGACGATTCTCGCGGGCATGACGGTGGAAGAGACCGGCAAACCCGGGGATCTGCCGATCAGGGATTATCTGGCGGCGCTCGAATAAACATCCAACAGGCTCCCGTGCGGAAGCAGTCCATCTGCTTCCGCACTTTTTCGAATGGAAAAACTGATCGGATGCTTGCCAGAAAACACCAATATGACTATAATACTGGCCATGTTTATACAGCCTTGACAGCTGTGAATCCGGTTCGGAGGGAAAGAATGGTAACACTGAAGGATATCGCGGCGGAAGCCGGCGTCAGTATCACCACCGTCGCCAATGTGGTGCACCACCGGAAAAGCCGCGTATCGCCTGAACAGTTGGAACGGATCCGCGGCATTATTGAGCGGGAACATTATGTCCCCAGTATGTCCGCGCGTTCTCTGGCCAACCAGCATTCGCATATCATCGGTGTGATCACCCATCTGACGCCCCAGAATACCGGCAGCACCATGAGCGACCCTTTTCTCGGCCTGTTTGTGGAGGGCATTGAAAAGAGAACTCGGGAGGAAGGGTACTACGTGATGGTGCGCGCTGCGGAGGACGTCAGAGATCTGGCTGTCCTGAGCCGCAGCTGGCACCTGAGCGGCCTGATCCTGACCGGCATGTTTCAGGATGAGTTCTTTGAAGCGGCAGCAAATCTGGATGTGCCGTTTGTCCTGATCGACAGCTATGTGGACGCGCCAGATGTTTACAGCGTCGGACTGGAGGATGAAAAAGGCGGCTATCTGGCGACGCGCCATCTGCTTGAGAGAGGCCATCGGTCAATTGCCTTTGCCTCGCCGACAATCCGGACGGGCGGGGTCATCGAACAGCGGCTGCGGGGGTACCGCCGTGCCCTGGAGGAATTCGGAATGCGTTTTGATCCGAATCTGATTTTTACGCAGGAGATTTCGGTGGATGAGGGAAAACAGCTGGGACATATCCTGAGCGGACGGCCCGGGATCACCGGTGTTTTTGCTTCGGCGGATATTCTGGCAGCGGGAATCATTGCGGGCATGGCGGAGTGCGGGGTCAGCGTACCCGGGGGCAAATCAATCGTCGGTTTTGATGACAACTATCTGGCGCAGCTGACGGTACCGGGGCTGACGACGATCCATCAGGATGCGGAACAGAAAGGAATTCTGGCAACGAATATGATCCTTTCTCAGGTTCGGCACCAGGAGATGGAGGAGAGAAAGGTGATTCTGCCGGTGCGCCTGGTGGAACGGGGCAGCGTCAGGCACCTATAAATGCATACAGAACAACCCGCGGAGCGACGGTGCTCCGCGGGTTGTTCTGTGTCCGGCGGGGTGTCGGGGATCAGCGGATCGCGGAAACCCGACAGGCTTCATCAGAAAGGAGGGTTTCCTTTCCGTAGATGCGGACTTCGAGCGGCTGCCCGTGCTCCAGGCGGAAGACGCTCGCCTCCCGTCCCATGGTGATCCGAATGATTCTGCTGCGGTAAACGATGGAGAAGGAAAGTTCCTTCCAGCGGTCCGGCAGGCGGGGTGCGAAGGACAGCTGTTCCCCGTCTGTCCGTACTCCGGCAAACCCGTAAACGATATTGACCCATGCCAGCGCGATGCTGGTGATATGCAGGCCTTCGCGCGTGTTGCGGTTATAGTTGTCCAGGTCCAGCCGGGTTGCGTAGCCGAAAAACTTTACGGCATCATCCATCCGATCCAGCTCCGCGGCGAGGATGGAGTGGATTGCCGGGGAAAGCGAGGACTCGTGGATGGTGCGGGGCTCGTAGAATTCATAGTTGACGCGCTTGACTTCCTTCGTGAAGGAGGAATTATACAGGAAGAGGAACATCAGCACATCCGGCTGCTTGATCATGTCCGAACGGTAGATCCGGTCATAGGACCAGTGATCGTAGAGCGGGAACTGGCTGACCGGGATGGCGTTGATATCGGTGTGGGGGAGATTGAAAAAGTCATCGTGCTGCTCGATCAGGCCGTTCTCTCCGATGGGCAGGTACATTCCGTCCGCAATCCTTTTCCAGCAGGAGAGCTCCTCCGGCTGCAGTCCGATTCCCGCAGCCAGCGCATGAAACCTTTCCGGCTTCTGCGCCTGCATTCTCTCCACTGCTTCAGCGGCAAAGGAGAGGGTGCGCTTTCCCATATAGTTGGTGTAGGCGTTGTTGTTCACCATCATGTGGAATTCATCCGGCCCCATTACGCCGAAGAAGCCGTACTGGCCGGTTTTGCTGCCGCGCTCCACGCGGCTGGCCAGGAACCGGGCGATCTCCACCAGCATTTCGGCTCCGTATTGCCACAGAAAGGTCTCGTCTCCCGTCAGATGAACATAATGCCAGATTCCGTATGCTACGGCGGTGCTTGGCTGCAGCTGGAGGCTGGCGTGCTGCCAGAGCGAGCATGCTTCCTCGCCGCTGAGGGTAGCGATCGGGTAACAGGCGCCTCTGCAGTCCAGCATCCTTGCCCGCTCACGCGCCATGGGCAGGGTGTTGTATCGGAAAAGGAGCAGATCCCGGGCGGCTTCCGGACGGGTCAGCAGATAGAAAGGGAGGCAGCAGGCTTCCGTGTCCCAGAAGGCGTGACCGTTGTAAGCTTCGCCGGTCAGGCCCTTCGCGCCGATATTATGGCGCATGCTGCCGCCGTTGTATGTCTGGGCAAGCTGGAAGGAGCAGAAACGGATTCCCTGCTGCTCTGCGGAGACTTCCGCCTCCGTGCTTTTTCCGGACGGCTCAATGCGCACGTCGGATGTGGCCCACCAGCGGGACCAGTATTCCTGCTGAACAGCAGCCTCTTCGTCAACGGATGATGTTTCAAATGCATCCAGAGCGGCGATCCCGGCATTCCACAGCGCATTGCCTTCCAGGCCGTTGAACAGGAGAACCGCCCGCTTGTCCACAACGGTATCCGTTCCTTCCGTCAGAACAAGGGAGGCGGAAAGAACCGCAGTCTTTTCCTCCGCCCGGAATGTGCTGTCCTCCGGGAGGGAGACCAGCATACCGGCGAACAGCTCCTTTCCGGACCGTGTGGTTCCGGACTGCAGCATGGCACGTCCGGGTGCGCCGTCCACCCGGGTCTCCTGCCAGTAGCATCGTCCGTAGCCCTCGTGGAGGACATTGAAGGAAAGACGGGTGGAATAATCAATCGTTCCGGTAAAATTCAGGGGGGTGAGCGTGACCCGCTGGCAGGCTCTTTCCCGGTGTGTCATATCCAGGAATCGCAGGAAGGAAACCCGCAGTGCCTTCCCGGAGACGGTTTCCCATACGAAGGACCGCCGGAGCGTACCTGTGCGCATATCCAGTTCTCTCCGGTAATCCCGGAAGCGGACGCGCCCGAGGTCGAGCGTTTCACCGTCCAGCTTCAGCACCGTTATCAGCCATTCTGCGGAAGGAATCATAAAGTGGGTTTGCGTGATGATACCGCGGTAGGATTTTCCAATCGGTTCGATGTCGTACACGCCGTTGGTATATGTGCCGCGGAGGCTGTCCACACTGCCGCCCTCATCAAAGAATCCCCGTATGCCCATGGCTTCGTTGGCCAGGGAAAAAACGGATTCCGCCATCCGGGAATGGGCGGGATCAAACCGATCCTCCACGATTTTCCATGGATCCGTCCGGAAGTAAATATCGGCTGCTTTGGCCATGATTTTTCCCCTTTCTGCTTATCCCTTGATCCCGACGGATACTGTGTTTTCCGTGAGCTGCTTCTGGAAAATGAAGAACAGAATGATGGGCGGGATCATGGAAAAAACCACGGCGCGCATCATGGTATCCGCATTGACGGTCTGTTCGGTGGAGAAGACGAAGAGCCGTACCATGACCGTTTGCAGCTCACCGCCACGCAGCACCAGATAGGGCAGCAGAAAATCGGACCAGGCGGCGTTGACCGCAAATATGGCAATGACTGCACAGATCGGTTTTGACAGCGGAAGAACGATCCGGAAAAAGATCTGAAGCTGGTTGCAGCCGTCGATCCTGCTGGCTTCGATGATCGAGGAGGGAAGGGACTCGAAAAACTGAATGAAAAGTATTACGTACATGGCGTTTGCGCCATAGGAAAGCCACAGGGGGACAAATGAATTTCCCAGGTTCAGGTTCTGGATATTCATGAAGAGGGGAACGATGCTGATCGTTGTCGGCATGAGCATGGAAACCATGATCAGCCGTTTGACGATCCGGTATCCCCGGGGCTTCAGAATGCCGATGCCATAGCCCAGGAGCCCGTTGAAGATCAGAGCACAGACTACGCTCCCGGCGACGGAAATCAGGGAGTTCAGATAATTCCGGGCAATGCCCAGCTGGTTCCAGGTGGTCATGAACGGTTCCGGATCCAGCGACCGGGGAAGAATGGCCGGACTGGAAACGAATTCCTTCAGGTCCTTGAAACCGGCCAGGATGACCCAGATCAGCGGGAACACGGCGATAATGACCGTGAGGATGCACAGAAAAATGATCAGGCCATAGCCGAAGCGGACGGAAGAGGCGTGCATGTCATATTCACGGATCACGCCTGTGCGTCGGATGGAAGTCATGAACCAAACCTGCCTTTCTCTCAGTCCCAGTCGGACTCCCTGCGGTTGAAGTATGAATAAATGGCGGTCATGATCAGGAGAATCAGCGTCACGATGACTGCGACGGCAGATGCCTTGCCGTAATTCATGGATCCTCCGAAAGCGTATTGCCACATCAGCTGCATCAGGGAGAGGGAAGCGTTGTCCGGGCCGCCTTTGGTCAGCACCATCGGCTCGTACATGATCTGGAAGACGGAGATGATCTGAAGAATCAGGAGGGTTCCTGCAAGCTTTCGGATCGCGGGAAGCAGGATATGCCAGATTCTTCGGGTCACGCCTGCGCCGTCGATGGCGGCGGCCTCGTACAGCTCGGGATTGACGCCGGCCATGCCGGCCATATAGATCAGCGCCGTTGCACCTGCGCCCTTCCATGTCGCGATCACGATAATGATCGGGATCACCAGCTCGTATCGGGTGAGATAGGATTGCGGCGGAATGTTCAGATGTCCCAGCAGGATGTTCAGCACGCCGGACTTTTCGCCGGAGAAGAAAGCGGACCACAGGATGATGACAGCGAGCCCGGGAAGCATGTTGGGAAGGTACACGGCAGTACGGAAAAAGGATTTTCCCCGCACCGTTTCGCCAATCAGCAGCGCCAGCAGGATCGGCAGAACGAAGCCGATCAGCAGGCTCCAGAAAGTATAGGAAAACGTGTTCGTCAGCGCCTGGGTGAAATCGTCCTTGTTGATGACGCTGATGAAGTTGTCCAGGCCGATGAACCGGACCAGCTCCACGTTCCGTGTTTTGTACAGGCTCATGCGGATGCTTTCAATCAGCGGCTCCCATACGAAAAAAGTCATCAGGGCGAGCCCGGGAAGCATGATGAGCCAGGAGTGGAAGTTTTCCTTTGCCCGTGCGCCGGAAAACCTCTTTCGCCGTGCAGTCTGCATATCCATTCCTCCGTAGCGTGCGAATGAAGAATGCCGGCAGAACGTAAAGCTGCCGGCATTCCTGCGGGAGCATCAGAAGTCGTTGATTTCGTCATCCAGGTATTCCTGGAAGGATTCCTGCGCCTTGGTCAGCGCTTTGACAACATCCGCGCCTTCCCGGGTGATCATCCGCTGAATGACGGCGGTCAGCTCACGGTACAGCTGCTGAGCGAATACGGGTTCTTCGGACCGGAGCGCGATGGTTCCTTCGGAGATCGAGTCAAAGAAATCGTTGTACAGGCGCATGTCCACGTTGCTGTATTCCTCGATAATGGCCTGCTTGGCCGCGTTATAGTCCGCGTCGCTCCATGCACTGATCGCGGGCAGCACGGGGGCACCCCGATCCCGCTTGGCGGCGTAGTCCGCCCGCATGCCGGCGATGATTTCATCATCCAGGAAAGGCAGCTTGCCGATGATCTTCAGATAGGCCATCAGGGCTTTTCCCTGGTCCGCACTGATGTTTGGCGCGAACATGTAGCATGTGCCTCCGGCCAGGGCATATCTGCCGGCAGGACCTGCCGGGAAGGGAATCAGGGCAAAGTCCTCAACGGCAAGCCCCTTGTTGGCGGTGGGCTGGTCTACGGAGTCATCTGCCGCGAAATTCATGGCGGCTTCACCGGTGCCCAGCAGGGAATGTGCACCCGCCCAGTCCGTTGTCGTGGCATCGGCATTGAGTATATCGTACTTCCAGCGCAGATCCCGCATGTATTCCATGGCGGCGACACATTCCGGGGATGTGAAGTTGCAGATCCAGCGCCCGTCTTCGTCCTGATATTCCAGCGCGCTGTCACCGACGCATCCAAAGTTCCAGGCGATGTTTGTGAACAGCCATCCGCCGTATGTTTCGCTGGCAGGGAAAACGAGGCCGGCCTTTCCGGTTTTCTCTCGGATGATCTGACCGTATTCCGCCAGCTCCTGCAGCGTGGTCGGATATTTGGGCAGTCCGTCCTCCGTCATCAGTCCGGCTTCGCGGAAAAGATTGATGTTGATGTGCATGCCGAGCACGTAGCCGTCCCGCGGAAGCCCGTAGATGCGACCGTTTTCATCTGCCAGCATCTCCACATAGGAGGGGCTGAACTTATCCAGCACGCCGAATTCGCTCAGCGCGTCCGTTACATCTCCCACCAGATGCTGGCTGATCAGCAGCTGGGGATCCGTGAAGGGCGGCTGAAAGATGCTCGGTGCGGTGCCGGCCTTCGCCATGGGGACGTAATTGCTGAGCGTGTAGGAATAATAATCCGGCACGAGGGTGACGTTCGGATACTGCTTTGCCATCTCAGCCCGGTAGCCCTCGAAAAGCGCCTTTTCCGCATCGGGCGCGGTATCGGCCGGCCAGTTGCCCAGGGTAATGGTGCAGGTCAGATCCGCGTCCACCGCCTCTTCGGCGATGGCGGAAACGCCTGCCGCATTCAGCAGGCAGCACAGAGCCAGCAGCAATGAAATCATCCTGAAAAACCGGTTCATCTTCATACCTCCCTGATGAGCGGATCGTTGATCCTGTATTAAGTTTAACGCTAAACCTCGAACTGATTATAGTATGCAGAGGCTTTTCTTGTCAATCTTTTTTTGAAACTGTCGGCGCATCTTTTTTTGAAACCGTCAGCGTACACGGATCGGAAAAGGAGCATCCCCGGATGATTCCGTCCTCGGCACAGACAGGCAGATTTCTGTTTTACACGGGTTCCTGTTTTATGTATAATCTTTGATGACAGCTGTGGTTCGCTCGTCTCTCGGGGAGACGGATGCATCTGAAAACAGAGGAGATTAGCCATGAAACAGTATGAAACGTTTGAACTGGTCTTTTCCGGTGAGCCCCTTTTGTCCGATTGGGCAAGGGTGGACCTGGACGCGGAATTCTCCTGCGGAGAAACAACCGTGACGGTTCCCGGTTTCTATGACGGGGATGGGCGCTATGTCGTCCGCTTCCTGCCGCTGCAGGCGGGTCACTGGCAGTGGCGTGTCCGCGGTGCGGTGTCCGCGGAAGGCGGGGAAGTCTGCGAGGCTGCGGAGGGGCATCACGGGCCGGTGCGGGCAGTGAATACCCATTTTGAATATGCGGACGGAACGCGGTTCGCTCCATTTGGCACCACGGTCTATGCCCTTGCCTCCCAGGAGGACGCGCTGGTCGACCGGACGCTGGAGAGCCTGAAGGACGCTCCCTTCAACAAGATCAGAATGTGCGTTTTTCCCAAGGATTATGATTACAATCACAACGAGCCGCCCTTTTATGCCTTTGAGAAGAAAGAAGACGGCAGCTGGGATGTCAACCGCCCGTCTCCAGTCTTCTGGCACCGCTTTGAAGCGATCCTGCGGCGCATTGCCGCCCTGGGGATCCAGATCGATCTGATTCTGTTCCATCCCTATGACCGGTGGGGCTTTTCCGCCCTGCCGCAGGGGGACAATCTGATCTATCTGGATTATCTGCTTCGCCGGCTTTCCGCCTGGCCGGACATCTGGTGGTCCCTGGCAAATGAGTACGACCTCAATATGGACCGAAAGAGTCTCCGGGACTGGGAGGAAATTGAGGAGTACGTTGCCGCTCATGATCCGGTTCATCATCTGCTCTCGAATCACAACTGCATGTGCTTCTGGGATTATACCCGGCCGAATGTGACCCATGCCAGCATTCAGACCAAGGCGCTGACGGAAATCCCCCGGTGGATCCGGGAATACCGCAAGCCGGTGGTCATCGATGAGTGCTGTTATGAGGGGAACCTGCCGTATCTGTGGGGCAGTATCTCCGGGGAGGAGATGGTGCGACGCTTCTGGCGCTGCTGTGCCAGCGGCGCCTATTGTACCCATGGGGAAACATTCCTTTCGGCGGATGAGGTTCTCTGGTGGGCACGGGGCGGGAAGCTGAAAGGGGAGAGTCCGAAGCGGATCGCTTTCCTCCGGGAAATCGTCGAGAGCCTTCCGGGTCCGCTGGAACCCTCGGAAGGCGGCCTGACCGACATGTGGGAGCTGGATGAGGAATCCTTCCGCGAAGCGCTCTCCGGAATACCGGAGGACGCCCATCCCTTTGTGATGAACTTTATCCGCAGCATCCGCCGGATGGATGTGCGAAACCGCACGGCGCATCTCGCCGGGGAACATACATGGTCCGCCCATTGCGGCGAGCAGGCGTACCTGACCTACTTTGATCTCCAGTGCTATGGAAAGCAGACCTTCCGCCTGCCGGAGAACAGAACCTACCGTGCGGAACTGATTGATCCCTGGAACATGACGCGGCAAACGGTCGCGGAGCATCTCAGCGGGGAAACGGAGCTTCCGCTGCCGGCCCGGGATGGCCTGGCGCTGCTGATTACGGAAATGTGAACCGGATATATCGGGAGGAATGAAATGGCTCAGACGTTGCTGACAAAAACGATCCCGGGTCTTTCCATGCAGCTCTCACCGATCTTTTTCGGTACGGCGATGGATCCGGTCAATCAGGGCGGTGCAGGCGCGCCCGCCCTGCTGGACAGTGTCCTGGAAGCAGGTGTCAATGCTTTTGACTGCGCCCGCAGCTACGGCCTCGCGGAGGAAACGCTGGGCCGGTGGATTCTGGAACGGGGTGTCCGGGATCAGGTGGTCATCCTTTCCAAATGCGGGGATATCCGTCAGGGAAAGGTGATGGTGAACCGGAGCGTGATCCGGGAGCAGCTGGCAAAAAGTCTGGACGCCCTCCGGGTGAACTGCATTGACATTTATCTTCTTCACCGGGATGATCCGAACACCCCTGTGGAGGAATTTGTGGAAACCCTGAATGAAGCGCGGAGGGAGGGAATGATTCGCCTTTTCGGCGTGTCAAACTGGACCCATCGGCGGATTGAAGAGGCCAACCGTTACGCGGCGGAGAAGGGCCTGGCAGGCTTCGCTGTCTCCAGCCCGAACTTCGGCCTTGCCTGCCAGCTGCGGGATCTGTGGGGCGGAGGCTGTGTGACGCTTTCCGGGCCGGAAAACCGCGAGGCACGCGCATGGTATACGCGAAACGGGATGCCTGTCATTGCATATTCCAGCCTGGGACGTGGTTTCTTCAGCGGCAGGTTCCGCTCCGGGGACTGGGAAGGCGCCCGGGCTGTCCTCGACGCTTATGCGCAGCTGGGATACCTGTATCCCGAAAATATGGACAGGCTGGCACGGGCGGAAAAACTGGCGGAAAGGGACGGATGTTCCGTCCCTGAAATTGCCATGCGATACGTCTTCGGCAGCGACATGAACGTTTTCGCCGTCGTTTCCACATCTTCACGGGAACGCTTGCAGATGAATCTCCGCGCGGCAGCAAACCCGCTCAGCGCAGGGGATGTCGCGTATCTCGAAGGGATGGATAAATGAAAGAGCGGAGGAGCTTATTCCTCCGCTCTTCGGCAGCCTGCGCTTTGAATCAGCGCTTCCTTATCCGCATGGTTCATCTGTTTGATGTGCCACTCCCGGCTCAGTGCCTCGTGCCGGTCCTCATACTGCTCGCTGTATACCAGCTCCGCCGGCAGGCGGGAGCGGGTATATTTCGCGCCGGCTCCGGCGTTGTGCGCGCGTACCCGTGACGGAAGGTCCGTTGTCCATCCGCAGTACAGGCTTCCGTCTGCGCAGCGCAGCAGGTATACGTAGTTCATCTTTTCCCATCCGTTTTTCCGGGGAAACGTGCCGCGGCTTCCGCTGCGGCGGATCCCCGGCTTTTTTCTCCTGAGAGCGGCCGGTTATTGCTTTGTGAAGCTGATTTCTCCGTCCCGGATCGTGACCAGAATTCCCTTTTCCGACTCCTGGGTCTGCACAACGGTGATGCCCCGGCTGTTCAGCAGCCGCATCACCCGGGGATCCGGCGTGTCCGGCTCATCCGCCGTGTTGGTGGAGATCACCGCCAGGGAAGGGGATACCGCATCGATCAGCGCTTCACTCGTAGCGTCGCCTTCTCCGTGGTTGCCGATCTTGATCACATCCGAATGTTCGATCAGCCCGGCGCCCAGCAGGCTTTCCTCCTCCGGAAATTCCATGTCTCCTGTCAGCAGCATGCTTCCCCCGCCGCCCGTCACGCGCAGCACCAGGGAATTGCTGTTCTCGTTATCCGGATCCGTCTGTTCCGCCAGGGGCCCGATCACGGTGATGTCACCGCCGTCCAGTGGCAGGGTGTCTCCCGATTTCAGATAAACGGGCTCGATTCCGGTATTCTTCAGGGCATTGAGGACCGGATTTTTCTGCCCCTCCTTCTTCGGCGCCCAGTACGCGGTTGTATACACATGATCCACTGTGATATCGGAGTCCATCAGCTTTTTCAGGCCGCCGGTATGATCCGAATGGGAATGCGTCAGGATCACGCCGTCGATCCGCCCGACCGCGTTTTCCTTCAGTACCCGGTACAGCGTTTCAAAATACTTTTTCTCTCCGGTGTCGATCAGGTATACGCTTTGTCCGCAGCGCAGCAGGTGCGCATCCGCCTTCCGAACGTTGATGGAAAGCAGCGAGAGCTCCTTTGACTCCGCCTTCGCCGGCGCTTCGCCCGCTGTCATGCTGAACACTGTCAGCAATGCCAGCAGAAATCCGGAAAGCCTTCTCATATGCCTGCCCTCCTGAAACATTTTCAAACCCATTTTACCGCAAAGCGGCGGGGCTTGCAAACCGATTCTGTTCGATTCTGCCCTGTCGGTGCTGTTATGTTTCCGCGCCTGATGCATTTTCTCCGCGGTATTCCATGCACATCATCGTCAGATCGTCAAACTGCTCCGCGCCGGAAACGAAGGTGGCAATATCCCTGCGAATCCTGTGTACCAGGTCTTCCGGCGGAAGCGCCGGCGCCTGATTCAATGCCTTCTCCAGCCGGTCCATGCCCCAGAAGGAGCCGGAAGGATCTGCGCTTTCCGGTACGCCGTCCGTATGAACGAAAAGTGCGTCCCCGGGATCCCGCCAAAGAGCAGGATCAGAACCAGATTCAGGATCAGTGAAATTGAACGGTGGAGGCCCAATGCAATCACTTTCCTTCTGAATTGAAAAAAAGTATATCATGCCGGAAAGCTGAACGCAAACGTATTCATTTTCAGTATCGGTTTCATATGATATAATCATGAAAACAGCCAGGGTGAAGAAAAAGAAACGGATGTGCATTCAGGCGGCATCCGGACAGTTGAGGAGGCTTCTGAGATGGGAAGAACAAAGAAAGCAGCTGTATATCTGCTGGTCATTCTGGTGCTTTGCAGACTTTCGGCAGCCTGCGGCACCGCAGGCGGAAACTTCGAAACCGCTGCGCTTTCAGATCCGGCATCCGCTGGAATCGCGGACAATCCCCGGGTCAGCTATCTGGGACCGGCAGGAACCTACACGGAGGAGGCAGCCCGGCTGTTCTTTTCCAACGGGATTTTCCAGCCCAGGAATTCCGTTCCGGATGCGATTGCTGATGTGAAAGCAGGGAATGCCGATTACGCGGTGATTCCGCAGGAAAATACGCTGGGAGGTGCTGTCACCCAGTATATTGACGCGCTGATCGCAGAAACGGACATGTATGTGGTTGGAGAAGTGATTCTTCCAATCAGCCAGACCCTCATGGCGCTGCCGGGAACATCCATCGAAGACATTCAAACGATTTGCTCTCATGCGCAGGGAATTGCGCAAAGCGCCGTGTGGAGAGAGGAACACCTTCCGGATGCGGCTGTACAGGAGATGGCCAGCACTGCGGCAGCGGCCAGTTATGTTTCGGAAGCAGGAGACAGAACCCTCGCGGCGATCGCTTCACCGGGTGCCGCCGAACAGTACGGGCTTTCGGTACTGGCGGAGAATGTGCAGATCAGCGACGCGAACAAAACCAGGTTTTATGTGCTTGCCGCTTCCCGGCTGACGGAGGAGGGAACAGCGCGGACGAACGGTGTCCTGATCGCCAGCTGCGAAGCCAGCCTGATCGACGATATTATCATCGGGATCCACAGCACGGGCGTGGAACTGGTTACGATTCATGACCGCCCGGAAGGAAGCCGGCTGGGGACGTATCACTATATCATTGAGGTGACGGATGAATCCGGCCTGGCAGAGGATCTTCTGGCGGAGCTTGATGCCATGGAAGGGGTCCGCTGCCTGGGAAGCTTTGAAGTCATTGAAAAATAGCGGTCCGTGAACCGAAAAAGTCCGGACATGTTGCAGATGGGAGCAGAACGACAGAATATGGACAAAACGGAGGATCTGATGACGAAACTGGAGAAGGTCGGCTAAAACACTTGATGGGCGGGATCCGGTCGTGTATACTACTGAATGGAAAGACAGAAAAAAGACAATTGCGCTTTGGGCAAGTGAACAATCAGGAAAAAGCGGCACCCGAGACCGCGCGACCGATACGGATCATCTGATCAGAGGAATGCAGGAGGAAAGCCCATGCAGGTATTGTACATCTCATCCCGAAGCATCAGCGTGCTGCTGGATCCGGAAGGCTTTTATGAATCCGGGGAGAAAAGAACGCTTTGGCTGGACGGAGAGGAAATCGGCGAAGAGTACCGGTCTGTGGCCTCTCTGTTCGACCTGGAACCGGATACGGAATATGAGCTTGAAAGCCGGACGGAGAACGGAGAGACCGAGCAGCTGACCTTCCGGACCAGGGAAGAGGTCTGCGTGCTGAACGTGCGGGACTTCGGTGCGAAGGGCGACGGGGAGAATGACGATACTCCCATGATTCAGGCGGCGATCATGTGCTGTCCTGCCGGGGGGCGCGTGCTGGTTCCGGAAGGGGATTACTCCACGGGTCCGCTGTTTCTCAAGAGCCACATGACTTTTGAAATCGCGGAAGGCGCTGCCCTGCGGATGATTCCGGACCGGACGCGCTTTCCGGTCCTTCCCGGGGAAACCGCGGCCAACAATGAGGACGGGGAAATCCTCCTGGGCATGTGGGAAGGAAACAGGGAGGACGGGTTCGCCGGTGCGCTGACCGCCATCGATTCAGAGGATATCGCGATCATCGGAGAGGGCATTGTGGATGGCCGGGGCGGCGAAGCAGACTGGTGGGTGAAGCCGAAGGAGAAGCGGATTGCCCGGCGGGGCAACCTGCTGTATACCCAGCGGTGCAGAAACATCACCGTACAGGGCATCACCTTCATGAACAGCCCCGCATGGAACCTGCATCCTGCCTTCAGCGACGATCTGGATTTCATCGATATCCGCGTGAAGGCGCCGTGGGACAGCCCGAATACGGACGGGTTCGATCCGGAAAGCTGCCGGAACGTGCGGCTTCTGGGTTCGGAGATTTCCGTCGGGGATGACTGCATTGCCATCAAGAGCGGAAAGATCGCTTTGGGCAGGAAATATCGGCGCGCCAGCGAGAACATCGAGATTGGCTGGTGCGCGATGCTCGACGGGCACGGCGGTGTCACGCTGGGAAGCGAAATGGCCGGCGGTGTGAAAAAGGTTCATGCGCACCACTGTGTCATGCGGGGAAATGACCGGGCCCTTCGGATCAAGACCCGGCGCGACCGGGGCAGGGACGGGGTGATTGACGACATCCTGTTCGAGGATATCCGGATGGATGGGGTGAAGATGCCCATCACGGTCAACTGTATGTACTTCTGCGATCCGGACGGGCACAGCGAGAGGGTGCAGAGCCGGGAAAAGCAACCGGTGGATGAGACGACGCCCCGCATCGGGACGATTCATTTTGAGCGGGTAAAGGCGGAAGGGTGCAAAGCCTGCGTGGTATACGCGCTGGGGCTTCCGGAACAGCCGGTGGAGCATCTTGTCCTGAAGGACTGCGAATTCGATTTCGATCCGGAAGCGGAACCGCTGGTTCCGGCCATGGCGGAGGGCGTCGAGGAATGCTGCCGGAGGGGACTGGTGCTCCGGTATGTGGACAAAGTAACGCTGAAGAATGTGCGGATGAAGGGCATTGAAGGAGAACCGGTTGAGGCGATCGAGGTCGGAAGCGTTGAGGAAAAATGAATTTCGCTTCGCTCCGGACGGAGGTTCGGGCGGGTTGAAAGATAAATGAAGGAGAGATTCATATGGATATTCGTTACAGCTGCAACCAGCGGGATTTCAAACGGTACACTACGGAGGAAACCCGGAAGGAGTTTCTGATTGAGAAGCTCTTCACGCCGGACACGGTCGAAGTGGTATACAGCCATGTGGACCGGATGGTAACGATGGGCATCATGCCGGTGAACGAAAAAGTGAGCATCGACAAGGGAATCGACATCTGGCACAACTTCGGGACGAAGTTTTTCCTGGAACGCCGGGAATGCGGCATGTTCAACGTGGGCGGTGCCGGATGCGTAACGGTGGATGGCACGGTGTATGAACTGGATTATAAGGACTGCCTGTACATCACCAAGGGCGCGAAGGAAGTTTATTTCCAGAGCGCGGATGCCTCCAAGCCCGCGAAATTCTATATCGTTTCCGCGCCGGCGCACTGCAGCTATGAGAACCGGCTGATCAGGATTGCGGATGCGGCGAAGAAGCCCTGCGGCGACGCGGCGACCAGCAACAGGCGCGTGATCAACCAGTTCATTCACCCCTCCGTGCTGAAGACCTGTCAGCTGAGCATGGGCATGACCGTGCTGGACAGCGGCAGCGTGTGGAACACGATGCCGGCGCACACCCATGAGCGGAGAATGGAAGTGTACTTCTATTTTGAAGTGCCGAAGGATAACGTGGTATTCCATATGATGGGCGAAGGCCAGGAGACACGGCACATCGTGATGCAGAACGAGCAGGCGGTGATATCTCCCAGCTGGTCGATCCACGCGGGCGCGGGAACGAGCAATTATACATTTATCTGGGCCATGGGCGGGGAAAACCAGGAATTCGATGATATGGACACGATTCCGACGACCGAGCTGAGATAAAACAGGGGGCTTTCCGATCGTCCCTGTCCCGGATGCATGCGGCATCCGGGACGGAAGGGGCGGCGTTAGTCTGTAATGAATGCAAAACAAGGAGGAGGGTATTTACGATGAACATGAACGATTTCAGCCTGCAGGGGAAGATTGCCTGGATTACCGGGGCCAGCTACGGGATCGGATTCGCGATCGCGGAAGCCTACGCGGCGGCCGGTGCGACCATCGTTTTCAACGACATCAACCAGGAGCTGGTGGACAAGGGCCTGAAGGCCTATGCGGAGAAGAACATCCGGGCGCATGGCTATGTATGCGATGTGACCAATGAGGAAGCGGTTCAGGAGCTGGTCAAAAAGATCGAAGCGGAAGTCGGCGTGGTGGATATCCTCGTGAACAATGCCGGCATCATCCGCCGGATTCCGATGATTGAGATGAGCGCCGCCGAATTCCGGAAGGTAATCGATGTGGACCTGAACGCTCCCTTCATCTGCGCCAAGGCCGTGATCCCTGCCATGATCAAAAAGGGCCATGGCAAGATCATCAATATCTGCAGCATGATGAGTGAGCTGGGCCGGGAAACCGTTTCCGCCTACGCGGCGGCCAAGGGCGGCCTGAAGATGCTGACCCGGAATATCTGCTCCGAGTATGGCGAGCACAACATCCAGTGCAACGGTATCGGACCGGGATACATCGCAACACCTCAGACCGCTCCGCTGCGGGAGAAGCAGCCCGACGGCAGCCGCCATCCCTTTGACCAGTTTATTATCGCGAAGACGCCCGCGGCCCGGTGGGGATCTCCGGAGGATCTGCAGGGACCGGCGGTGTTCCTGGCCAGCGATGCCAGCAACTTCGTGAACGGCCATATTCTGTATGTGGACGGCGGCATTCTGGCTTATATCGGCAAACAGCCTTAAGAATCAGGCAATATGTATGCCCGCATGGGAACTTTTTGAACTGAAATCAGTAAATGCTGGAAATTTCCCCTTTACGAATGGCGAAAGAAACATGTATAATAATTGAGAAATTCAGGACAAAAAGGCCAAATGCCGGAGGAGAATGCGTGTGCAGGGGCAAATGACAACGGAAAAATACCGGGCAATCGATCTGTCCCTGTTCGCGCTGATCCTCATGGTGTTTGAAACGGTGATCGTCCGGGCGGCGACGCAGTGGTTTCCCAAGGAGGCATGGACGGTTTCCGCCGTGTCGGCCATCACGGCGATCGTGATGGTCCGGTGGGGACCCTGGGCGGGGATTCATGCGGTACTGGGCGGGATCGTCTTCGTGCTGACATCGCGGGGCGGCCTGAATCAGTACGTGATCTACGGGGTCGGCAATCTGGCCGGGCTGGCGGTACTCCCCCTGCTGAAGAAGTGGGGCTGGCGGAAGCTGAAGGAGAACGTGCTGGTCAATTTCCTGTACGGGGCGCTCGTTCTGCTGGGCATGCAGGTCGGGCGGGGGCTGATCTCCCTCCTCTTCGGAGCGAGCCCTGCGGTAGCCCTGGGTTTCATTACCACGGATGTCATCAGTTACATCTTTACCCTGGTGATTCTCTGGATCGTCGCCCGGCTGGACGGCATGCTGGAGGATCAGAGACATTATCTGAAGCGGCTGAGTGAGCAGCGCGAGAAAGAAGGAGGATTTCAATGAAAGGGAGAGCGGCGGATTATCTGGTTCTGGATCCGGTCAGCGGCACCTATCATGAAAACCCGGAACAGGTCGTTCGGGATGACGTGGAGAAGCATTACTGGCTGAACGTTGGCCGCACCATTGTAAAGGACTGGCGTCTTTACGTCATGCTCGTGCCGATGCTGCTGGTCTTCCTGTTCTGGCGGTATTTTCCGATGTATGAGCTGCTCGGCTGCTTCAAGGTGACCGACGCGGTCGTTCCCGTGAATGACCAGCTGTTCTCCGGATTCAGCTACTTCAAGCGGCTGCTGGTCGGAGGCGACAGCCTGAGCCAGAACTTCTGGATGGCCATGCGGAACACCTTCCTGCTGAGCTTCTATGGTCTGTGCTTCGGTTTCCCGATGCCGATCATCCTGGCGCTGTTCTTCAATGAAGTCCGTTCCAATGCGGTTCGCAGCGCGCTGCAGGTCATGACCTATCTTCCGAAGTTCATGTCCACGGTCGTCATGACCTCCCTGGTGACCATGCTGGTCAAGCAGGGTTCCATCATCGGTCAGATGGGTATTGTGAGCCAGGCGCTGAGCGGACTGGGGCTGATCTCGAAGGAGGTCGGCAACGCAGGCCTTCTGAATAATCCGGATTATTTCCGCGCGATTTATCAGATCAGCGGTATCTGGGAGGAAGCCGGATACGGAAGTATCGTATTCTTCGCTGCGATCATTTCCATTTCGCCGACGAGCTATGAGGCCGCGCAGATTGACGGCGCCGGCAAGTGGGCGCAGATGAGATATGTGGTGCTGCCCAGCATCCTGTCCACGATTGTGATCATGCTGATCACCCGGATCGGTTCCCTGCTGAACATCGGCTATGAAAAGGTATTGCTGCTGTACAACACCAAGACCTATGTGACGGCGGACGTGATTTCCACCCTGGCCTATCGGACCGGCCTGGGCGGCGGCGCGGGCACGGGAATCGCCAGCGCGGCGGAAATGATGAACAACGTGGTCGGCATGCTGCTGGTGATCGGCGCCAACACCATCGCCCGCAAGGCAGCCAACACATCGCTCTACTGAGAAGGGAGAGGTTCGCATGAAAAGAAAACTCGAGATCTCCGAACTGATCTTCAAAGTTCTCAGCTACGTGCTGCTGACGGTATTCGCGCTGCTGTGCCTGTATCCCTTCGTATACGCGGTGTCCGCGTCCATTTCCGGCGCGCATGCCGTGGAATACAGCGAAGTGATCCTGTTCCCGAAGGATATCCAGTTTGAAGCGTTTTCCTCGATGTTTCAGAACAACATGTTCTGGAACTCCTACAGCAACACGCTGTTCCTGACGCTGTACGGCACGATCTGGGCTCTGGGAATCTCCATTCTCGGCGCCTATGCCCTGAGCAAGAAGCGGCTGCTGTTCCGGAAAACGTTCAACTTCTTTCTGGTGTTCACCATGTGGTTCAGCGCCGGTATTATCCCGCAGTACCTGAACTACCTGGATACCCAGAAGGTGTTCCAGTCCATCGGCATTATGGATGACAAATGGCTGGTGGTCATCGCCATGGGTATGGCGGCGATGAACATCATCCTGCTGCGGAACGCCTTTGAAAACGTGCCGAGCGAAATCGAAGAGGCCGCCATTGTGGACGGCGCTTCCGAATTCCAGGTACTGAGCAAGGTTTACATTCCGATGAGCAAGAGCACGATTGCCACGGTGGCGCTGTTCTTCGCCATCAGCCGCTGGAACGGTTATTTCTGGGCGCGGCAGATGATCAGCAACCAGAACGAGCATCCCCTGCAGGTGTTCATCCGTCTGCAGCTGGAAATGTACACCGACCCGGATCAGATGACCGGCTGGAACAGGGTATACGCGCCGGACTCCATGATCTACGCGCTGATCGTATGTTCGATTATTCCGATCCTGATCATCTATCCGTTTATTCAGAAGTACTTCGCCAAGGGCGCAAATGCCGGCGGCGTGAAGGAATAAAACGCTATCCCGCGGGGCGCGGCCCTGCAAAAAAATAAAAGGAGGAAAACCCCACAATGAAGAAAATCATTTCCCTGGTTTTGGCGCTGGCCATGCTGCTTTCCATGGTCAGCCTGGTCTCCGCCGAAAGCTCCCTGCCCTATGAAAAGGGAACCGTGCTGCGCATGGCAGTCGGCTACAACAACTCCAAGACCGGTCTGCGGTTCGACCCGGAAGTCGCCAAGGATGGCGTGACCCTGGCCGACGGCAAGACCTACAATTCCGGCGACTTCAAGCCCACCTGGGTGGCGGTTCAGGAACTCCTGGGCATCACCATCGAGGACAAATATCAGGGCAACAGTGCCGCCAAGGAATTTGAGTACTGGAAAGAGCAGCTGGATCAGGTGGACATGCTGAGCGGTACCGCTGCTGTGCTGAGCGAGAACGGTGAAGCCGGCCTGCTGGTCAACATCGGCGAATATCTGGATCAGATGCCCAACTTCAAGGCCTATCTGGATGCCAACCCCATCGTCAAGCTGTCCATCACCGGTAACGTGGAGAACGGCGCGATCTACTTCAGCCCCTATTTCGACGGCGTGAACGACATCGAAAAGATGCCCCTGATGCGCGTGGACTGGATCCAGAAGCTGCTGGACGGCGAAGGCGAATTCACCGCCGATGCCTGCAAGGATCTGAGCGCTGCCGTTTATACGCCCTACATGCCCACCAGCGGCAAGGTTGAGATCGAAACCCCCAACCTGGAAGGCACCGCGGTGGAAACCGTGACCAAGGACTACGATGCGTTCGGCAACATCATCGCGAAGATGAATGAAGCGCCGCTGAACGGCGTCGCCGCGGTCAACATGCTGCGCGAATACATCGACAAGACCTACAACGGATACTATGGCACCGCCCGCAGCAACCTGTACATGGGACAGAATGCTGCGTGGGATGCGGATGAGCTGGTCGCTCTGCTGCGCTGCGTCGTTGCGAATCCCCAGACCCTGAACGGCACCGACAAGATCGAAGGCCTGTTCAGCCGCGAGGAAAACAACACCTCCCGCCGCGCGGATATGTTCCGCTTTGCCGGCACCCTGTTCGGCGTGCGCGGCCTCGAATCCCGTCAGGATTACCTGTACATCGGCGCTGACAACATGCTGCATGATGCCCGCCAGGAAGAAGCGACCTATGAAGCCCTGGGCCGGATGAATGCGCTGGTTCAGGAGGGCCTGATCTCCACCGCTTTCATCAATGGCGAGGAAGTCAAGACTGAAAACTATCTGGAGAACGACCTGGGCTTCATGCACTATGACTACAACCAGACCCAGACCGTTTACAACAAGACCAAGCTGGACAATGCGGCCGGTGAAAAGTACATGGCGGTTATGGTTCCCGTGGCCCATTGGTATGACGGCACCTCTGACGACGGCGTCTACATGCGGTTCACCGAGAGCTGGCGTTCCGTGAAGACCGACGGCTGGGGAATCTCCAAGGCCGGCGTCGGCAGCGACACCAACAAGCTGAACGCTGCGCTCGCCCTGATCGACTATGCCTACTCCGAAGAAGGCACCATCATGATGAGCTATGGTCCCGAAGCGTTCCGCAAGGAAGGCGAAACCTTCATGTTCAACGGCAAGGAAATGCCCGTGATCGCGGATGCGACCTATGCTGAACTGTGGGAGAAGGCCAGCGGCAACTACACCAACTACGCCCGTCAGTACCTGGGCTCCACGCTGAGCTTCATGAAGAGCCAGGCGTTCGAGTATCAGTGCACGCACGAAGTCGGCAAGGAAGGCGCCGGCAAGATCTCCACGGCCATCGCGCTGGGAACGATCCATCATCCCGAACTGGCGATCGCGGAACTCCCGTGGTACACCTCCGTGCCCACCGTTCTGCCGACCACCAAGGAAGACAACCAGGCGCTGGGCAACCTGACTGACCTGACCGAGAAGTTCGGAACCGCCAAGGACAGCCAGAACGCGCTGGTCGACATCATCGCCAAGGGCTTCACCCTCGAGGGAATGACCTCTCCGGCGGATGCTGCCAACTATGTGGCGGATACCATGGGCGGCGCCCAGTATCTGGACATCAAGGAAATGGCGTGGGAAGACCTGCTGGACTACTACACCTCCAGCGTTCAGTAATCAATCCATAACAGTCTCCGGGCGGGAAGGGAACACCTCCCGCTCCCGCCCGGAGTTTTCCCCAAAGCACACAAACGGGAGTGAGGTCTATCATGTATAAAAAGCAAGTGAAACTACAAAGGATCATCTGCCTGGCGCTTCTGATCATCAGCGCGGTTATCTTCATCTATTCGCTGGGGATCATGACAGACCTCTATGATTCCCTGTACAGCACCTATCGGCGCGGAAAATCCAGCATCGAAGGAGCGGAGGTCTATATGGACATGCAGGGCTTTAACAAAAGCTTCCTGTATGCGTCCATCGGAATGATCCTGCTCTCCGCGCTTCTGTTCGTGACGAACACCGCAAGCCGGCGGAGATATTACATTGGTAACTATTGCGCCATCGGGATCTTCTCGATTGCCAGCATCGCGCTGATCGTCTGGGCCCACGGTCAGATCGAAGCGTTCAAGGCCCAGTGGCTGACCATCGATTTCGCCGCGCTGGCGGATCATGCGGTCAAAAGAAAAACCCTGTATACGGAGTCGACCTTCTGGTTCGACATTCATTATGTGATCTTCGGGCTGCTCCTGATCGGAACGGTGCTGCTGATCGCAAACACCATTTGGAAATGCAAACTCATGAAAGACGAACAAGCCCTGATCGCTCAGGGAAAGGGGGCGGTGGCATGACGCAGGCGATGGACGATCGTTTGATCAAGCTGGACCGGATGCGCTACATCAAGAACACGGCTTCATCCAGGCTGTGCTACCTGGCCATTCTGCTGAATGTTCTGTATTTCGTTTCGATATATAAATCTGACGTGGGAACCTGGTATTACCAGATCCTGGTGGGCGGTTCCATCGTCTACAATCTGCTGTTCATGCTGATGGCGTTTCTGGCGTCCGAGGGCGTGAAGAACTATCAGGCCGGTTTCTCCTGGCTGCTGTACGGACTCGGCGCGCTCCAGATCGTCCGGATCTTCCTGATCCCGATGCAGGCGCACTCCGCCGTGACCACCGTGAACGGCGCTGAAACCATCGTGATGGGGAACGCCCAGTTTATCCGGGTCATTATCTATCTGGTCGGCAGCGCGGTCTGCCTGATCGCCGCAGCGTTCATCAATCAACAGAAATCCCGTGCGCTGAGCAGCCATCTGGCCAGCCTGGAAAAAGGGAAGGAGGCTGCATAAGCAATGGCGGAACTGAAACTGCAGCACCTCGATAAGATTTATGACAACAAAGTGCAGGCCGTTTTCGACTTCAATATGGATGTCAGCGACGGCGAGCTGATCGTGCTGGTCGGCCCCTCCGGCTGCGGCAAGAGCACGACGCTGCGCATGGTGGCCGGCCTGGAGGACATCTCCAACGGGCATCTGCTCCTGGACGGCAAGGATATCACCCAGGCGCCGGCAAAGGACCGGGACATGGCCATGGTGTTCCAGAACTACGCGCTGTACGGCCATATGACCATCTATGAAAACATGGCCTTCAGCCTGACGCTGCGCAAAGAGGATCCCAACGTGATCCACAAGAAGGTGCTGGCGGCTGCGGAGATTCTGGGGCTGACCAGCCAGCTCAACAAGAAGCCGAACCAGCTTTCCGGCGGTCAGCGGCAGCGTGTGGCCATGGGCCGTTCCATCGTGCGGAACCCGAAGGTGTTCCTGTTCGACGAACCGCTTTCCAACCTGGACGCGAAGCTGCGCGGCGCCACCCGGCGCGAGATTCTGCTGCTGCATAAACGGCTGAAGGCGACGATGCTCTACGTGACGCATGACCAGACCGAAGCCCTGACGCTGGCGGACCGGATCGTTTGCATGAGCATGGGACATGTCCAGCAGATCGGTACGCCGCTGGAGCTGTATGACCGGCCGAATAATCTGTTTGTGGCCGGATTCATCGGTCTGCCGCCCATGAATTTCTATTCCGATATGGGATTCGTGGACGGAAAGCTGAAGGGCCACGGCTTCGAGGTGGAGCTGACCGACGAGGAAAAGGACACCCTCAAGGATTATTATGGCAAGCAGATCACCCTGGGCGTGCGGCCGGAGGACGTGAGCGCGGACGGCAGCATGGCCGTGAAGGTGACGAACAACGAGAACCTGGGCATGAACACCCTGGTGCACGGTTATGTCGGCGACAACAGCCATATCGTGGCCAAGCTGCGCGGCTGGTCGGAATACAGAAGCGGGGATTCGGTCGGAATGAAGTTCGGCCGGAAGCACTTCTTTGACAAGGAAACCACGAACGCGATCCGGAAGGAGGGAAAATAAAAAATGGCAAATGCTCCTTCGAAAAAGCCGGAGTTTCTGCGTAAATGGCTGGTGTCCCTGAAGCGGAAACCTCATATGATTGCCATGGTTGTTCTGGCGGTGGCGTTCATCTACTACAGCCTGAATCTGACCCAGATTTCCAACACGACTGCCAAAATTTACGGCAACGGCATGGGCCTGGCCGAATTTGCAACGATGCTGCTGAGCATGCTGAGCCTGGTCTGCTTCATGAACGCATTCCCGCACCGGAAGAAGACCAACATTCCGATGCTGGTTCTGATGTTCATCATGACCGGTATCGTGATCTACTGCGATATTTTCTACGGACAGCGGATCACGGAGGCGATTACGCGGGCGGATAACCCCATCAGCGCAACCGGGGCGAATATCTATATCACCCATGCCCAGAACATGCTGAAGGTGCATACGGTGCTGCTGATCATCGGCGCGGCGCTGACGGCGCTGCTGCCGGTCTACCGGCCGCTGATTAAGAATATCAACACCAGCGTGGCGGTTGAAGGCAACGAGAACATGGGAACCATCGACATTTCCGGCGAGGACGCCTGATGCCATGGCCAGAAAAAGCCGGAAGGCGGAACCCGAGAAGGAACGGGATGTTTCCGGATACTACAGGCTGAACACAAAGGCTGTGGATGACCTGGTCACCGCATCGCCGGAAAACAGCCCGAAGGTATCTGAAGCGGAACTGCGGAAATACCGCTCCGGTCCGAAGATCAGGCTCAGGGACTGGGTGAAAGCGCTGCTGATCAAATGGTGGTTCAACGGCGCGGCCTGCTTCTTCTTCCTCTGGGGGCTTGGAACAGTCGTGCTGAACTGGGAAAATCAGCTGCTGATTCTGGGGCTGGCGA
>CAMOYA010000013.1 GCA_946629635.1 uncultured Clostridia bacterium | reverse complement strand
AGTTGTCCGCCATGCGCCGCCCCAGACTTTTGCGATGCACTTTCCGGGATGGAGCAACTGTCGAAGTCATTGCAATTCCACCTTCATATTCGTTTCACGTTCAGTTCATGATTCGTTTCATGAAGCTCGCTTAGAATATCATGCTCGCTTATCTTTGTCAACCTATTTTTCATTTTTATCCAGATTCTCCATCTTTGGCAATTTACATACTCAAAGAATAGAAATTTGCTCTTGACCTTTGATCATGAAAATGATATCATAATTTCATGAAATGAAAAAAGGAGCTGATTGGTTGAAAGAGAAGAATGCACCTACAATGGCGGATGTTGCGCGGGAGGCCGGTGTTGCTCTGGGCACCGTTTCCCGCGTCATTAACGGTCAGCAGGTGGGCGAAGCATTCAGGGTCCGCGTCGAAGAAGCGATCGCGCGCCTCGGGTATCAGTACAACAGCGGCGGGCGTACGCTTCGGACAGGTAAAACCAATACCATCGCCGTGATCATTCCCAACACGATCAATCCTTATTTCGCGCTGTTGGTACACCACATCAATATGGCGCTGGAAAAAAGAGACTGCAAGATGATGCTGTGCTTCACCGAGTATAACACGAGCCGGGAAGCAGAGTTTATTCAGATGGCCCGCCAGAATCTGGTGGACGGCATCATCGCGCTGACCTACAACCCGGATCTGACGATTCCGCCGGATGTGCCCTTTGTTACAATTGACCGTTTCTTTTCATCTTCCGTGCCCTGCGTCGCTTCCGACAATTTCGGAGGCGGCTGGCTCGCCGCCCATAAGCTGAAAGAACTGGGCGCCACCCGCGTCGCCTTCATGCGGGTCGCATCCACCCTGACCAACGAACCCAGCAAGCGGAAGGAAGGCTTTATCAGCGCATGTGTGGAGCTCGGTCTTCCTTTTGAAACGCTGATGCTGGAAGACGGCCATCCTTTTTCCGAAATCGATGATTTCATTCGTTCACACCTTGAAGATGGCCGGTTCGATTTCGACGGCCTTTTCATCGGAACGGATTCTCTGGCCTGGAAGGTCATCCGGCACCTGCGCGAACTGGGCGTTCGTGTTCCGGAAGATGTTCAGGTCATCGGTTTTGACGGCATCCGGATGTTCGGCGACCAGGAGCCCATCGTTTCCAGCATCGTTCAGCCGACGCAGGAAATCGCGGAAGCCTGCGTCAGCACGATCCTGTCCAAGCACTTTTCCAGCGTTCCTTCCCTGATCTGCCTGCCGGTTCATTACCAGTTCGGCGGGACAACCAAAGGATAAATCATGAATAAAAAAGGAGAGAATCCCATGTATGACGTTGTTGCACTTGGCGAGCTGCTGATCGACTTCGCCCCCCAATCCGTCAATGAGGCCGGATATCCTGTTCTTTCCGCCAATCCCGGCGGAGCGCCTGGCAATTTCCTGGCCGCTCTGACACGCTATGGCTGCAAAACCGCCATGATCGGCAAGGTGGGTGAAGACATGTTCGGCCACCTGCTGGCCGGTACGCTGAAAAAGGCCGGAATCGAAACGAAGGGAATCCTGCTGGATCCCGATCAGTTCACCACACTGGCCTTCGTATCCCTGGACGAAAGCGGCAACCGGGACTTCAGCTTTGCCCGGAAGCCCGGCGCGGACACGTGTCTCCGGCCGGAGGATGTCGATGAGGCGCTGATCAGGGATGCCCGGGTGTTTCACTTCGGCACCCTGTCTCTGACCGACGAGCCGGCGGCTTCCGCAACCCGAAGTGCCGTCCGCCTGGCCAAGGATCACGGTCTGCTCATCAGCCTGGATCCCAACCTGCGCAAACCCTTGTGGAGAAGCGAAGCGGACGCGAAGGCCGCGATTGAATGGAGCCTGCATCAGGCTGACATCGTAAAGATCAGCGATGAGGAAATCGAGTTCCTGTGGGGACTCTCCCCGCAGGACGGTGCCCGGAAGCTGCTGAATGAATACGGCATTTCCCTGGCCTATATCACGTTGGGGCCCAAGGGATGCTATGCCGTCACCGCGTCCCAGAAGGTCACGGTCAGCAGTCCGTCCGGCATTCACGTCGTCGACACCACCGGCGCGGGCGATATCTTCGGCGGCAGCGCCATGAGCCAGTTCCTCGCCTGCCATAAGGCGCCTCAGGAGCTGACGGAAGCGGAGCTGACCCATATTGTCCGGTTTGCCTGCACCGCCGCAAGCCTCTCCACCCAGAAGCACGGCGGCATCACCAGTGTTCCGGATCGGCACGATGTGCTGGATCTGATGAACCGAAACTGAGAAAACTGCAATCATTTGATCATACGCATTGTAAAGGAGGCCCATCACTATGAGTCTGAACCCAGCCCCTCTGGAGAGAGTCCGGGAATTTGAGAGGGAACAGGCACCCCGGATCTCTGCTTCAGAGAGACCGCTGTTCCATCTGACCCCGCTCATCGGGTGGATGAATGACCCGAACGGCTTCTGTTTCTATCAGGGACAGTACCATCTTTTCTATCAGTATCATCCCTTTTCCCGCCAATGGGGACCCATGCACTGGGGGCACGCCGTTTCCAGCGACCTGCTTCACTGGACCTATATGCCCTGTGCCCTGGCGCCGGATACGGCAGCGGACGCGGGCGGATGCTTCTCCGGCAGCGCGGTTCCGCTGCCGGACGGCCGGCTCCTGCTGGCATACACCGGCGTTCAGCCTGCCGGTACCTTCCGGCGAGAAACCCAGGCGCAGTGCATCGCCATCGGCAACGGAACAGACTTTGAAAAATCCCTGCTGAACCCCGTCATCCGCCATGCGCACCTGCCGGTGGGATACAGCGAGTTCGACTTCCGGGATCCGAAGATCTGGCGGGAAGCGGACGGGAGCTTCCGCATGGTGGCCGGCAACCGGCATGTGGAGCGCCAGGGCGCCATTCTGCTCTTTTCCAGTCGGGACGGGCTGGACTGGACCTTCCGTGGCGAGATCGACGCCAGCCGGAATGAGTACGGCCGGATGTGGGAGTGCCCGGACTTCTTTGAACTGGACGGAAAGCATGTGCTGGTGGTCAGTCCCCAGGAGATGCACGCACGGGAAGAGTTCCATGCGGGCTTCGGAACCGTCGGCATCATCGGAAGCTTCGATGAGAAAAACTGCGATTTCATCCGGGAAAGCATTCAGCCGGTGGATCACGGCCTGACCTTCTACGCCCCGCAGACCCTGCTCTCGCCCGACGGACGCCGGATCATGATCGGCTGGATGGACAGCTGGGAAACCTGCAAGGAAGCGCCTCGCCGCCATCCCTGGTATGCCCAGATGAGCATGCCCCGCGAGCTTTTCCTGCGGAACGGCCGCCTCTGCCAGAAACCGGTGCGGGAGATCGAGCGCATGTGGCAGGATACCGTGCGTCATGACCGGGTGCTCATTCAGGAGGAAACGGAGCTATCCGGCGTCCGCGGGCGGCTGATGGACCTGAGCGTTACGCTTCAGCCTGGTGATTCCGCCTGCCGCAGGTTCTCCCTGCTCGTGGCCAAGGATGCGGCGCACTATGTCAAGATCCGGTGCGACCTTGCCCGCGGAGAACTGGTGTTTGACCGAAGCCATGGCGGATCCCACCGGGATATTGCCCATACGCGCCACGTCCGGGCCGATGTGCAGGACGGAAAGCTTGCGCTCCGTCTCCTGATGGACAAGGAGAGCATCGAGCTGTTCATCAATGAAGGGGAGCGGGTCGTCACCTCTCTGATTCCGACGCCGCTGGATGCCGATGGGATCACCTTCGCTGCCGATGCGCCGATTCATGTCAGCGTGGAAGCGCATCATCTGGGATAAAACTGACATTCCTGAAGGAGGATCATACCGATGACTCAGCCGTTCAGCTTTCCGCCTGTGCCCGCGGAAATCCCCCAGGGGGATATGCCCGGAGATCGGATCTGTATCGGAGAAGAACACATCCGAAAGGCACAGGCCATCTTCCCCCGTCTGCTGGAGGAGATGAAACAGCTTTCATCCACTCCCGGCTCCATGCCGGAAAAGACCGTGGTCGCCGTGTGCGGCGGCAGCGGCGTCGGCAAGAGCGAGATCGCCTCCGTGCTGGCATGGTATCTGAATCAGCAAGGGATTGGCACCTATATTATGAGCGGGGACAATTACCCCCGTCGGATCCCGCGGGACAATGATCTGGAGCGGGTCCGCGTATTCCGCCAGGGCGGTCTGCAGGGGCTCGTGGCCCGGGATCTGCTGACCCCGGAGCGGAGCACACGGCTCCGTGCGCTCTGGGAAGCGGATACGGATGCCGATCCGGCCCTGGCCGCCGAGCCCTGGCTTGGTTTCTATCAGCAGTCGGGGCGGCGGATGCTGACCGCCTATCTGGGCACACCCCGGGAAACGGATTTTGACGAAGTGTCCCGGATTCTGGCCCTTTTCCATCAGGGCACGGGCGCGATCCATCTCAAGCGCATGGGGCGGGAAACCACGGAACTGTGGTATGACAGGGTGGATTTCTCCTCCACGCGAGTGCTCATTCTGGAATGGACGCACGGGAACAGCGACTGGCTGGAAGGGGTGGACATCCCCGTGCTTCTGAACTCCACCCCCGCCGAAACCCTCGCCCACCGGCGCGCCCGGAACCGGGACGGAAAGACTGACAGTGCTTTCACCACCATGGTGCTGGAGATCGAACAGAAAAAGCTGGAATCGCAGGCAGCCAAAGCCAGGATCATTCTCAGCAAGCAGGGCGAGCTGATGACCTACGTGGATTACCGCCGCCGGATGGCGGAATGCTGAGGGAGGATATCCGATGAACGACGGAGCAATGCTCAACGCCTATCCGGACAGCCTGGGCGGCACGATGTCAGAAATCGCCGCATTGCTGGAGCGTCCGGAAATGAAAGACGCCTTTCGGTCTTTCTATATTTTGCCCAGCGTCTTCACCACCGACCTGGACCGTGGCTTTTCGGTCATCAGCTATGAACTGAACCCGGAGCTGGCGAGGGCTGAAGATCTGGAAAGGCTGAAAAGGCTCGGGCTGGATCTGAAGCTTGATTTCATCCTGAATCACCTTTCCGTCCAGTCGCCCCAGTTTCAGGACATGATTGCACGGGGCGAAGCATCTCCCTACCGGGATTTCTTTATCGACTGGAACCGCTTCTGGCAGGGAAAGGGCAGCATGACGGAGGCCGGGTATATCCAGCCGGATGCCGAATATATCCGGGAAATGTTCTTCCGGAAGAGCGGTCTGCCCCTGCTGATGGTTTCATTCCCGGACGGGCGCGAGGTTCCCTACTGGAACACCTTCTATCAGGAGGTGAACACGGATCCGGTCACGGGAAAGCGCAGCTATCTCGGCCAGATGGATGTGAACATCGCTTCTCCCCTGGTTTGGGCATTCTATGAAGACACCCTGGATCGGCTGGCCGGATATGGCGCTTCCATCGTACGGCTGGACGCATTTGGATACGCGTCCAAAATTCCCGGACGGCGCAACTTCATGAACGAGCCGGAAACGTGGGACATTCTGGAACGCATCCGTCAGCTGGCGGATCAGCGTGGGCTGACGCTGCTGCCGGAGATTCACGCGGCCTACGCGGAGCAAAGCTATCGGACGCTGACGGAAAAAGGATATATGACCTATGACTTTTTCCTGCCAGGGCTTCTGATTGACGCAATCGAAAACCGGGATGCCGGGTTCCTGCTCCGCTGGGCCAGGGAGCAGAAGGAGCTGGGCATCCGCAGTGTGAACATGCTGGGCTGTCACGACGGCATTCCGATGCTGGATCTGAAGGGACTGGTTCCGGATGACAGGATCCAGCAGCTGATCGATCTGATCGTTCGCCGGGGTGGGCTGATCAAGAACCTGCACGGTGCGAAAAACATGTATTACCAGGTCAACGCCACCTATTTCAGTGCACTGGGATGCGACGAAAAGAAGATGCTTCTTGCCCGCGCCATCCAGATGTTCATGCCCGGAAAGCCACAGATCTGGTACCTGGACCTGTTTGCGGGCCGGAACGACCTGGAGGCTGTCGCTCGCAGCGGCGAAGGCGGGCACAAGGAGATCAACCGGACAAACCTGACGGAAAACGACATTGCGGAGCGGCTCGCCTGGCCCATCGTCCGCAAGCAGCTGGAGCTGCTGCGGATCCGCAACCGGCATCCTGCCTTCGGCTTCGATTCGGAGATGGAAGCGCAGCAGCCGGAGGCGCATACCCTTCTGATCAAATGGAAGAATGGCCCGAATGAAGCCGAGCTGCATGCCGATCTGAAAACGCAGGAGTATCAGATCCGGCTGACGCCATAATGCATCCGTGTTCAACCCGGTCCGGATTTCCTGACGGAACCGGACCGGGTTTTGTTCATCATGGACTTTCCTTTTTATCCGCACCCGAAATCAGGAGGACCGCCATGGAGATTCTCAATCTTTCCGGAATCTGGAACTGTGAAATACCAGGCCGGAGCGCTCCGCTCCGCCTGCCCGGAACGTTGGACGAAAGCGGTATCGGTGACCCGGACGATCCCGCCCGTCAGTGGAAGGCGGACGAAGTCCGGCGGATCGGCTTCTGGCACGAAGGCGATCCCATCGTCACCCGGCTGACCCGGAAGTACACCTATGAGGGCCCGGCGCGAATCTCCCGGACGCTGGAGTGGACAGTGCCGGAAGAGAAGCGGATCTTTCTGGACGTGGAGCGCGCCAGGCACCTCCGGCTGACCGTCAACGGGCAGGAAGTGGACCCAGCTCTCCCCGGTTGCCTGTCCGCACCGTATACGTTTGAGTTGACCGGGTTTCTTTCCGGAAACGATACGCTGGAGTTCATCTCAGACAACAGCTACCCTTCCTGGCCGCGGAACGCCATCGTCTATTCCTCCGCCGCATCCGATGAAACCCAGACGAACTGGAACGGGCTGCTGGGCTTCATCCGTCTCCGTGCCGAAAGCCCCGTTTTCATCAGCGGTGTACGGGTATACCCAATGGCAGGGAAACTGGACGTCATCGTTGAGATGGACGCAGCGATTCCCTGGAGCGGAAGCCTGACCGTACGCAGCGACGCGCTGACAGAGGAGGCTTCTCTCCCCGTGCGACTGTCCCCGGGAAGAAAGGAAATCGTTTTTTCCGGGCTCGCGCTGAATCCCGCCGCGGAAAAATGGGATCTGGAAGAAGGCATTCTGCACCGCCTGTCCGTTTCCGGCGAAGCGCTGGAGCAGTGCTCTGTTTTCTTCGGCATCCGGGAATTTTCCGCCGCAGACGGGCATCTGGCGCTGAACGGAAGGCGGATCTTCCTGCGCAGCGAAGCCAACTGTGCCGTGTTCCCGGAAACAGGATACATCCCAACGGATCCGGATGCATGGCGCTGCATCCTGCAAAAGTACCGGGACTATGGGGTCAATTGCCTCCGGTTTCACAGCCACTGCCCGCCGGATGCCGCTTTCCTCGCCGCGGATGAAATGGGCATGCTGATGCAGCCTGAGCTCAGCCACTGGGATCCGGAGCATGCCTTCGCAACGGAGGAAGCCCGGTCCTATTACCGGACCGAGTTGCTGGCCATCCTCCGGCATCTTTCCAACCATCCGTCCTTCGTCATGCTCACATTCGGCAACGAGCTGCAGGCAGATGAGGCGGGACATCGGTTCATGGACAGCCTGCTGAAGGAAGCGAAGCGCTTCGATCCGACGCGCCTGTACGCGAACGGTTCAAACGTCCATTACGGCGCTGTCGGTTCCGACCCTTCCAGCGATTTCTATACGTCCACCAACTTTTTCGATCTGGATCTGCGCGCCGCGTATGCCGACATGAGGGGATGGCTCAATCAGGGCACCCCGGATACCCGGCATGACTATACCGAGGCTGTTCACGCCATCCGCGCAGCGGGCAGCCATCCCGTCTTCTCCTTTGAGGTCGGACAGTTTGAAGTGCTGCCGGACTTTGATGAGATCCGCATGTATCAGGGGATCACCTCTCCCGAAAACCTGAAGCACATCCGCCGGAAGGTCGCGGAAAAAGGGCTGGAACCCATCTGGCACCGCATGGTGGAAGCCACGGGTGAAAGCAGCCTGCTGTGCTACCGGGCGGAGGTGGAAGCCGCTCTTCGGACCGAAGGATACAGCGGTATTTCGCTGCTGGGGCTGCAGGATTTCCCCGGCCAGGGTACCGCCCTGGTGGGCATGATGAACGCCCATCTGGCACCCAAGCCCTATGCATTCGCGGATCCCGCACGGTTCCGCGCGTTCTTCCGGGACACGTTGCCGCTGCTGAAGCTTCCCGGATTCACGTTCACCGCCGGGGATTCCCTGGCTGCCCCCGTTCTGATCGCCCACTGGGGCAAAACGGATCTTCACGGCCCGGTGGAATGGACGCTGTCCCGGGGCGGGTACGCCATTTCCGGCGGCACGGCCGGCTTCGTCTCCGCTCATGCAGGAGGCCTGCGGGAAGCCGGCATGCTGACAGTTTCCCTTCCGGCTCCGGAAGAGGCGGAAAAGCTGACCCTGACCGTATCCTTCTGCGGAAATCGTAATGAATATCCCCTCTGGGTTTATCCGAACCGACTCCCCGCCTGTCCCGCATCCGTCCATGAATGCCGGAGGCTGGACGAGGCGGCTGTCGCTCATCTGCGCCGCGGGGGCACGGTCTATCTCTCCCCCGACAGCACGGAGGAAGCGATGCCGCGCTCCCTGCCCTGCCATTTCAGCCCTGACTTCTGGTCCGTGTGCACCTTTCCGACCCAGACGGGCACCATGGGACAGCTGATCGATGACGATCACCCGCTGTTCCGGCACTTTCCCACGGAATCATTCAGCAACTGGCAATGGGCCCGGATTTCCCGCCAGAGGGCGTTCCTGCTGCCGGAAAAGGCCGATGCCATCATCACCGAAATGGATTCCTATGCCTATCTGCGGCCCATGGCCAAATTGCTGGAATGCCGATGCGAGGGCGGCAGGCTGCTGGCCTCCTCCCTGGGGCTGCAGCAGCTTCAGCAGTTCCCGGAGGCCCGATGCCTGCTGGGTGTTCTCTATGATTATCTCGTTTCCGACGATTTCAGACCGATGCAGGAGCTGTCCGCGGAATGGATCGGCTCCCTGCTGACATAAAGCAGAACGGGAAGGTAGCACACCTTCCCGTTCTGCTATTTGGCTTACAGCACCTTGCGCAGGAAATCCTGCGTCCGCTGCTCTTTCGCATTTGAAAAGATCTCCGCGGGAGTCCCTTCCTCAATGATCCGTCCTTCGTCCATGAACAGCACCCGGTCCGCCACCTCGCGGGCGAAACCCATCTCATGGGTCACGCAGACCATGGTCATTCCGGAGCGGGCCAGCTCCTTCATGACATCCAGCACCTCACCGACCATCTCCGGATCAAGGGCAGAAGTGGGCTCGTCAAAGAGCATGACCTCCGGGCTCATACACAGTGCTCGGACGATCGCGATCCGCTGCTTCTGGCCGCCGGAGAGCTGATTCGGATACGCATCCGCCCGATCCGCCAGATTAACCCTCTCCAGCAGGCGCATGGCTTCCTTCTCCGCATCCGCCCTGGATACCTTCTTCAGCTGCATCGGCGCCAGCGTCATGTTCCGGAGCACCGTCATATGCGGAAACAGGTTGAAATGCTGAAAGACCATGCCCATTTTCTGCCGGTGAATATTGATGTTCACGTTCGGATCCGTGATATCCACGCCCTCGAAGGTGATCGTGCCGCCGGTGGGCATCTCCAGCAGGTTCAGGCAACGGAGAAAGGTGGATTTTCCGCTGCCGGAAGGCCCGATCACCACCACGACTTCCCCACGGCGGATGTCCGCGCTCACGCCCTGAAGCGCCCGGACCCCGCCGCCCTTGAAATGCTTCTGCAGATCCCGCACCGAAATCAGTATATCAGTGGTCACTTGCACGCAGCCTCCTTTCCAGCCGGCTGACCAGATAGGTGAAGAACATCACCATGACCAGATAAATTGCTGCCACCGCCAGCAACGGCATGAAGGCTGAATAAGTGACTCCGCGGATGATGTCTCCGCCCTTGGTCAGGTCCCTCACTGCCACGTAGCCGGAAACGGATGTTTCCTTCAGCAGAACGATAAACTCGTTGGCCAGCGCCGGCAGCACATTCTTCATCGCCTGGGGAATGATGATGTGGCGCATCGTCTGAACATAGTTGAACCCCAGGCTGCGGCCTGCCTCCAGCTGTCCCCGGTCAATGGACATGATCCCGCCGCGGATGATCTCCGCCACATACGCCCCCGAGTTGATGCCGAAGGCGAGAACCGCAATGGCCACGCCGTTCCGGGAAGAGGCGAAAATGATATAATACATGATCATCAGCTGGATCACCACCGGCGTGCCCCGGATCACGGTCAGATACACGCCGCACACCTCGTTGGCAAAGGACAGCGCTCCCCGGCCGAACCCCCGGTGCATGTTCTCATTGTTCTGCTCCCATGTGGAGCGCACCGTCGCCACGATCACGCCCAGGACGATGCCCAGCAGCACTGCACCCAGCGTGATCTCCAGGGTTACCAGCAGACCGTTCGTCAGGTATGTCCAGCGGTTGTCATCCAGAAAGTTCAGCTTGAAGTCCGCTGCCATGGCGGACATTTTCTTTCCCGGAACGATTTTTCCTGATGCCGCCGCGGCCAGCGCTGCCATGTCCGCGTCCTCCGTCTCCACCGGCATCGTCACTTCCAGCCGGATGCAGGCAGCCTCATAAGGGGAAGGCAGGAACAGCGTCATTTTCTTCTCTTCGTCTGCGTTTTCCTTCAGCACCCAGCAGCCCGCGCACGCTTCATCCGCCCCTCCGACGGAGGCTCCTGCTTCCCTGGCAGCCGTTTCCATCGGCATGGCCAACGGCTGAATCAGGATGCTTCCAGGATCCTTGTCCGGATCCTTGCCGGAGAAGGCAAAGAACGTGGTCACCGGATCTTCGTCCGGATCTGTTGCTTCCCGGTTCTCCGAATATCCTTTCGGGGCACCGACATCCGCCAGCTTATAATACCGCTCGTCTCCGCCGCCCTCCCGGAAATGACCGATCAGCCATGTGGGCTTTGTGCCAACTGCTTTCCCGTCCCGAATTTCCAACACATCCGCATCGTAAAAAACGGCAAAATAAGCCCAGATCAGGCCAGCCACAATGATCGCTGCCCAGACCCATCCCTTCATCCGATGGCTGGCTGCGGCGGTATTCCTTCTCCCGCTCATCTCTCCCTGCACCCCCGAAAGAACTCAATGCTTCATAACAGCAAACGGGGGGCGATTGCTCGCTCCCCTCGTTGCCGTTTCAGTCAGGCCGCGAATCATTCCGCGGGAATATACTTCGCAATAATAGCCGCAACGGTTCCGTCTTCGATCAGTTCCTTGAGCGCAGCATTGATCTTGTCCAGCAGCTCGGTATTGTCGAGGGCAACCGCAATCGCGTAATCCTCTTCGGTATAGGCTGCATCCAGGATCTTCAGCCCTTCGTTGGCGGCAACGAAAGCCTTTGCCGGTTCATTGTCGATGATCACGCAGTCCACCTTGTCCGTCAGCAGGGCCTGCACCGCCAGCGCGCCGTTCTGATACTTCTGAACCCGGTCAGGCTGACCTTCCAGGTCGCCGGAGATGTAGATATCGCCGGTGGTCGCTTCCTGCACGCCCACGTTGTAGGTCGCGCCTTCCGCCAGGATGTCATCCACGCTCGCAATCGGGGAGCCTTCCTTCACGATGATCACCTGAACGCCGGTCGCGTAGGAATCGGAGAAGTTCACGCTCTGCTTCCGCTCCTCGGTCACAGTCATACCGGCCATGCCGAAGCTGGCCTTGCCGGAGGTCACCGCGGGGATGATCGCGTTGAAGTCGATATCGTCAATCTGCAGCTCCATGCCCAGCTTTTCCGCGATCGCAGCGGCGATCTCCGCGTCGATGCCGACGATCGTTTCATTTTCATAGTACTCATAGGGCGGGAAAGCAGCGTTGGTCGCCATAATCAGCGTATCCGCGCAGGCGGCAAAAGCCGGAATCATCAGGCAAACGGTCAGCAGCACAGCCATCAGTTTTTTCATATTTCAGATCCTCCATCCTTCTCCGGTTCTTCCGGAATCATTTCTCCTTTTGCGGATTGCGGACAGTATATCATTCATTTCCGGCAGTTGTCAATCTGATTTTTGCATATTTATGCATATGTTTGCTTTTTGTATGCATAAATGCAGCATATACATGAAAAAAACAGGAATAATATGCATCATCCGACAAAATCTCCTGCTTCCCGTTGCACAAACCTTTCAAAATGACTACAATATCATCACCGTAGTTCCATATTGAAAGGATGATTGCCGATGACCGCGGAAAGAAGATCTGCGGAACGCCTGGTTTTCAGAGCCATCTGTCTGACAATTGGCCTGATTGCCGTCCGATGGCTTCTTCCTCAGATCTGGGACAAGCTGTCCCCCTTTATCATCGCGCTGCCGCTGGCCGCCATGATGCAGAAGCCCATGCACTTTCTGCATCGCAGGCTGAAAATGAAGCCCGGCATCTCCTCCCTTCTGCTCGTCATCCTGATGATTATCCTGATGTTCTGGATCGGCACATGGCTGTTCAGCGTGCTGACAGAGCAGGTTACGCAGATCGTAGGTCAGAGCGGCGACTTCATTTCCAGTGCGGTCGCGGACATCCGCCAGGCAGCCAACAATTTTATAGCCAATACCGCATCCAACTTCAGTCCCGATTTCCAGGACGCTGTCCGCAGAGCCATGAACAGCATGGTGGATCAGGCGGCCACGTGGGGTTCCCAGCTGGCAACCCATGCCGTCTCCTTTTCCGTCAGCCTTGTGGCAGGTATCCCCTACGGCATGATCTACATCAGCTTTCTGGCCATCGGCCTGTATTTCATCGCCAATCAATATGAAGAGATCCGCAGCTATCTCCCCGGCGGAAAGCGCCGGCGTCCGGACAGCAACACGTCCCAGCTGACCAATTCCGCGCTGAGCAGCCTGAGCGGATACCTTCGGGTCCAGCTCACATTCTCCTTCATCGCATTTGTTTTCAGCTGGATTTATCTGACCTGCTTCCAGTTCCAGTACGCCAGCCTGATATCGCTGATTGCCGCCGTCATGGAGATGATTCCCATGGTCGGCAGCGGCCTTTTGTACATTTTGATGGCGATCATCGCTTTCCTGGGAGCAGATTCCGCCTCCGGGTTCCAGCTGCTGATCCTGACGGGATCTTTCCAGCTGATCCGAAGGATCATCGAGCCCAGGCTGATGGCCAATTCCATGCGCATCTCCCCTCTCCAGAGCCTGATCGGCATGTTCGTCGGCATGCGGCTGGGGGGCGTCATGGGCCTGATCTGCGGCCCGGTGCTGATGTCCGTTCTGGTTGGCGCGTTCCATGGGAGGCGGTTTGATCTGACCATGCTGGATATCCACCGGATCGTCGCCTGGTTCAGGAACCGCTGGAAGGAGGATCCGGAAGCGCTCCGAAAAGAAGAGGCGGAATTCCGTGCGGTGCAGCCTTCGGATCCGTCTCCGGATCCGGCTTCCCCCTCTTCCGGCCCGGGGGAGAAAAAAAGAGCCAAATTGTTTTCACGGCGCGAATCCTGAAAAAAGGAGTCGCGCTTTTCTGTTGCAACAGCCGCTGCTCTCCGATAATGACCGGAACCCGGCATTTCATGCCGCCGAAAAAAGCTTGGAAAAAACGATTGACAGATCATTTATATGTGATAAAATATGATTGTTTCAAAGATTTGTGCCGGGAGGATTTCATCCACCGGCACAGAAATAGATATGAGGAGGACATCAGTCATGAGTTTCTACGATTACAGCGTCACTGCTCCCGATGGCAAAGAGGTCTCCATGAAGGATTTCGCCGGCAAGGTGGTTCTCGTGGTCAATACGGCGACCGGGTGCGGCTTCACTCCGCATTACAAGGATCTGGAGGAAATGTACGAGAAGTATCACGATCAGGGCTTTGAAATCGTGGATGTTCCCTGCAACCAGTTTGCCGGCCAGACGCCCGGAACCGACGAGGAAATTCACGAGTTCTGCACGCTGAAGTACAACACGCAGTTCCCCCAGATGAAAAAGAGCGACGTGAACGGTGCGAACCAGCTTCCCCTCTTCGCCTACCTGAAGAGCCAGAAGGGCTTCGAAGGCTTCCACGGTCCCGCCGCCATCCCGATGAACCTGATGCTGAAGAAGATCGACAAGGACTACAAGAACAACCCCGACATCAAATGGAACTTCACCAAGTTCGTGGTCGACCGGGAAGGCAACGTCGTCGCCCGCTTTGAGCCCACCGCCAAGATGGAAGAAGTGGCCAAGTGCGTCGGTTCTCTGATCTGATTTTCTGAAATAAAGTCCCGCAAGGAGAAAACCCATGAGTGGAGAAAGTGCAAACCTGCAGAAGATGACGATGAACCGCGATCAGGTCATCGTCCGAACCAGCATTGTCGGCATCCTGACCAACGTCTTTCTGGCAGTCTTCAAGGCGGCCGTCGGTCTGATTTCCAATTCCATCGCCGTGATCCTGGATGCCGTCAACAACCTGTCGGACGCACTGTCTTCCGTGATCACAATCATCGGCACCCGGCTTGCAGGCCGGGCGCCGGATCGGAAGCATCCCATGGGGCACGGGCGGATTGAATATCTCAGTTCCCTGATCGTCGCCGCCATCGTGCTGTATGCCGGCATCACTGCGCTGATCGAATCCGTCAAGAAGATCTTCGATCCTGAAACGCCGGATTATTCCTTGGTTTCCCTGATCATCATTGCGGTGGCCATCGTGGCCAAGCTGGTTCTGGGTCATTTCGTCAAATCGCAGGGAAAAAAGGTCAATTCCGGCGCCTTGATCGCCTCCGGATCGGATGCCACCTTTGACGCGATCCTTTCATCTTCCGTCCTGCTCTCCGCGATCATTTTCCTGGCGACCGACGTATCGCTGGAGGCTTATGTGGGCGTCATCATTGCCGGGTTCATCATCAAGGCCGGCATTGAGATGATGGGTGATACCCTGAGCGAGATCCTCGGCCGACGTGCGGATCCGGAGGTCAGCCGCACCGTCAAGCAGATCCTGAACGATGAACCGGAGATTCGCGGTGCCTATGACCTGTTTCTCCACGATTACGGCCCGAACCGGCAGTACGGCTCCGTCCACGTGGAACTGCCCGACACGATGACTGTGGAGGAAGTGGACCGGCTGACCCGCAGGGTGGAAAACAAGGTGTACCGGGAAACAGGCGTGATCCTGACCGGCGTCGGTGTTTATTCCTACAACACGACGGACGCGGAAGCTTCCGCGCTGCGCAGCCGCGTACTGCAGATCGTCATGAACCATGACTGGGCGCTGCAGATGCACGGCTTCTACGCAGATACAAAGACGAAAACCATGCGTTTCGACGTAGTGCTCAGCTTCGAAATCCCGCAGAAGGAAGCGATGGAAACCCTGTACGGGGAGATAAGCAGCGCTTTTCCGGATTATAAGGCGCAGATCATTCCCGACGTGGACATCACGGACTGAACCCGTTTTCCGAATGCCGGCTGTCTTTTCAGGCAGCCGGTTTTTCATGTCTTTTCATACGATCCCCCAAATTGAGGAAAGCCGTTTGCAAAAAAACGTTTTGTCTGTTATACTCCATCCGACAATGATATGATTTCCGGCGATCCTGTTCCGACCGGGAAAAAGGAGATATGGTTATGGCTCTTCCGTTCCTCAGTGAACTGATCTGCAGCACGCCTCCGCAGCGTCTGATTGATGTGCTCAGCCATACGCCCTTTGATGAACTGCTGTCCGCGGATCTGTCCACAAATACGGTGATTGACCGATTCCACATGGATCGTAAATTCTTCATGCCGGTCATCAACGGCTCCCTCAGCCGGCTGATCGAATATACGGAATCCAACCTGATCCATCCTGAGGATCGGGAGACGTATCGCGCTCTGTTTGATCCTGCCAGCCTGCCGGTGCGGCTGGAACAGTCGGACCCGCCGGGAATCCTGACGGGCGAATTCCGCCTGCTTGCGCTCAACGGCGAATGGTATACCATGTTCCATCTGCTGGTTTCCGGACCCCGATTCGGGCTTGAAAGGGATCAGTTTTACCTTTATCTGTACGATATTCAGGAGATTGAATACCGTGCCCATGGCCATCAGCAGAACGTTCAGCTCTCCTCCGGACTGCTGGACCGTATGCCGGACATGCTGCAGGAGAGTACTTTTTTCGCACTGGTGGAGCGCCGGATGGAGAGCCTGGACAGCCACTGGAGCCTGATCGCCGTGGATGTTCAGCATTTCAAGCTGTTCAAGGAGCTGAACGGGCAGGAGAAGGGGGACCAGCTTCTGGTCACCTTCGCCGCCATCCTGCACCGGTACGCGGATGCCATGGGCGGTCTGGCCTGCTACCGCGGTCAGGATGATTTCGGCCTTTTCATTCCCAGCGACCGGAATGTGGTGGAACAGCTGTTCTCCGATCTTCGAAAGGCGATTGACGCGCTCTCCGCCACCAGTGGATTTGTCCCGATCCTGGGTATCTGCATGATCGACAACCCGAACGAAAGTCCGCTGAACCTGTTCAATCAGGCTGCGCTGACCGCGGAGGAAATCAAGGACGATCCGCGGACGCATATCCGCATCTATGAGCCCGGCGTTCATGAGCGCCATGTGGAGGAATTCCGCCTGCTGGCCGAATTCAGGAACGCGCTGGCGGGAGGCGAGATCCAGTTCTATCTCCAGCCCCAGTGCAAGTCCGAAACCGGGCAGATCATCGGCGCCGAGTCCCTCGCCCGCTGGATTCGCCCGGACGGGACCATGATCTCCCCGGCAGTGTTCGTCCCTGTGCTGGAAAAATACGGTCTGGTCACAGACCTGGATCTGTACATCTGGGAAGCCGTCTGCAAATGGCTGCGGCAGGTGATTGACCGGGGACTGACCCCTGTCCCCATCTCCGTCAACATCTCCCGGGTGGATCTGTTTTCCATCCCGGTATCGGAAAAGCTGATCGCTCTTGCGCAGAAGTATTCGCTTCCGTCCCGTCTGATCAAGGCAGAAATCACGGAATCCGCCTACGCAGAGGATGCGGCCCAGGTGTCGGATACCGTTTCGGGACTGCAGAGGCTGGGTTTCCAGGTGCTGATGGATGACTTCGGCAGCGGGTACTCCTCCCTGAATATGCTGCGCACCATGAACATGGACGTCATCAAGCTGGATGCCCAGTTCCTGCGCTTCAACGCGGAGGATGAGAAGCGGGGCATCAATATCCTGGAATCCGTCATCAACATGACGCAGGCCCTGTCCACGCCCATCATCGTTGAGGGCGTGGAATCCCGTGAGCTCGCCCGTTTTCTGGAGGATATGGGCTGCAGGTACATGCAGGGATTCTTCTACTACCGGCCCATGCCCGTATCGCAGTTTGAGCGGCTGATCAGCGACCCCGGCAAGGTGGATCCGGCCGGTCTCCAGCCATCCGTGCATGTTCAGCTGCATAACCGCGAGTTTCTCGACGAAAGCATCTACAGCGACGCCATGCTGAACAACATCCTCGGTCCGGTCGCTTTCTACCGGCTGAAGGATGACAGCGTGGATATCGTTCGCTACAATGAGCAGTTCTTCCGCATGGTCGGGCTGACTTCCGCCGAAATTGAATACCGTCGGTTTGGTATTCAGAAATACTTTCATCCGGATGATCGGGCCCGCCTGTTCAGGATGCTCCGGACTGCCATGAATGACCGAATGAACGGTGCTGAGGAGGTTTTCCGCGTATACAAGCCCAGTGGCCTTTTCGTCTGGATTCAGGTGCACGCATGGTTCCTGAAGGAGGAGGGGAACTGCCAGCTGTTTTATACCTCCGCCCGGGATGTGACGGAGCTGCAGTATCTGAATGCGGAACTTCCGGGAGGCTATTTTCGCTGTACCGCAGACCGGAAGCTGGAATTTATATACATCAGCAGCGGGTTCCTTTCCATGCTCGGATTTACGAAGGAGGAAATCCGTCAGGAATTTGGCAACCGCCTGATCAATCTTGTTCATCCGGAGGATGTGGAACCGATTCTGGAAAGAAGCAGGAGCATCTCCTCCGGCAAGGAACGCGGCTTCCAGCCATTCCGAATCCGTCATCGGGACGGAAACTTCCGCTATGTCACCAATCAGGCGATCCTGACGGATCGGTTCGGTGCGCTCTGCTGGCAGTGTGTCCTGTCAGACATCACTCCGCTGATGACGCTGCGAAACCGGATGCATCTGCTGGAGCTCTATTCTACGGACTGCATCGTCTTCCTGAAGGATCCGGATCTGCAGACAGCGGAGGTGGCCATCTACGGGCTCCAGGAAACGCTCATGCGCGATCAGGCCTCCTTCATCCGCGAGATGAAAGCCCGGGAAATCCCGGTTCTGAACAGCCATGGCGAAAACCTCTTCCGCCTGTTGAAGGAGCGATTCATGGATCCTGCCAGCCTGAACGGCATGTACACCCTGCACATGCGGGACGGACGGAAGATTGCCATGCATATGCGTTTTTACCATATTGACGATCCGACCCAGGAGGTGCGCTGCATCGTTTCCATGTCTCCTGCCGTCAATCCGGATCAAAACAGCATCTGACAGTTGCAAAAAAACGCGCTTCCCCGTATAATTCTTCCCGCCGTGCTTTTTGAAGAATACGGGGTTTTTTCAGTGTGCGGAAACGGAAAGAAAACGGAGGAGGGCGGTCATGCGGAATATTCTGGTGATTGGCGGCGGTGCTTCCGGCATGGCTGCCGCGCTGTTTGCCGCCCGTGCGGGAGCGAACGTAACCCTGCTGGAGAGAAATGAAAAGCTGGGGAAGAAAGTATATATTACCGGCAAGGGGCGATGCAATCTGACCAATGACTGCGCGCTGGATGACTTCCTGGCGGAGGTCCCGCGAAACCCACGGTTTCTGTACAGCGCCCTGAGCTTTCTGAGTCCCCGTGATACGATGGAGCTGATGACGGAAAACGGCTGCCCGGTGCAGGTGCAGCGAGGGCAGCGGGTCTTTCCTCAGTCCGAGAAGGCCAGCGATGTCACCCGGGCGCTGACCCATGCACTCGACAAAGCCGGAGTCCGGATCCGGCTGAACGCGGGAATCCGCTCCATGGAGATCCGGAACGGCCGCGTACAAAGTCTGCTGCTGGACAGCGGCGAAACCCTCGGGGCAGACGCGGTCATCCTGTGCACCGGCGGATACAGCTACCCTTCCACCGGCTCCACGGGCGACGGTTACCGCTTTGCTGCCCAGGCCGGGCACACGGTGACGCCGCCTTCTCCGGTGCTGGTCGGCATGGAAACGAAGGAGGACTGGCCGCGCTCCCTCCAGGGACTCAGTCTGAAAAATGTCACACTGACCCTTTCACGGGGCAAGAAGACGCTCTACAGCAATCTGGGAGAAATGCTCTTCACCCACTTCGGCATCTCCGGTCCGCTGGTACTGGAAGGCAGCTGTCACCTGCCGGATCCGCCGGAAGGGGTTTCCATCACCATCGACCTGAAACCGGGGCTGACGGAAAGCCAGCTGGACGCCCGTCTCCTGCGGGATTTTGCCGCCGCGGGAAAGAAGCAGCTGCGTACGGAGCTTTCTTCCCTGCTCCCCGCGCGCCTGGCGGATCAGTTTCCCGCCCTGTGTGGCCTGAGTGCCGCCCTCAGCTGCAGCCAGATCACCCAGGCCCAGCGCGCCGCGCTGGTTGCCGTCCTCAAGGCACTTCCCATCTCTCTGCGCTGCCCCCGTCCGGTGGAGGAGGCGGTGGTCACGCGCGGCGGCGTGTCCGTCCGGGAAATCAATCCCGGAAGCATGGCCAGCAAAATCATTCCGAATCTGTATTTTGCCGGTGAAATCATCGACGTGGATGCCCATACCGGCGGATTCAATCTGCAGATCGCCTGGTCGACCGGCGCCCTGGCCGGCCACAGCGCTGCCACGGAGGAAACATGACCTATATCATTCTGGACCTTGAATGGAACCAGCCCATTTCCTATCAGAGCCGCACCTATCGCGAGGTGGGTGACAGGCTCATCTTTGAGATGATTCAGATCGGCGCCGTCCGGCTGGATGCAGACCTGAACCCGGCCGAAGCCATTTCGATACCGATCGCGCCAACCCATTATCTGAAGATTCATCCCCGAATCCGGCGGATGACCGGACTGGATTCCGAAACCCTGGCCGGCGCTCCGGCCTTCCGGGAAGCGCTGACCCGTTTTGCCGAGTGGTGCGGCGAGGATTATACCCTGCTCACCTGGGGATGTGACGATATCAGCGTTCTCTATCAGAACATCAGCTTTTTCCATTGTGAGGACATTCCGCTCGCGCCCCTGTGCGATATTCAACGCCTGTACAGCGATCTGCACAGGATGAAGGACCGTGCCAGCCTGAAAAGCGCCATGGAGGCGCTGAACATCCAGCCCGATGAGTCCATGGCTTTCCACAATGCCATGAACGATGCCTGGTATACCGCGCTGGTGTTCAAGATGCTCCCGGATCCAGATGCTGTGCTGAATTATCCGCAGAAGCCCCGTCAGCTGATCCATGCCAGGCGGAATGCCCGGGAAAAGACTCCGGGCGAAGCCTTTGACTCAGTCCGCGACGCGCTGGAAAGTGAAACGGCAATTCATCCTGTTTGCCCGCGTTGCGGAAGGGTTCTGGCCCTGGACGGCGAATATATTAAACAGAGCGCCGACAGGTATCTCGCAGTTGCCAAGTGCAAAAATCACGGCAGGATTCTGATCCGTCTCCGTTTCCGGATCGATGATGACGGAAAGAAGGTTATGAGCCGAACCACCGCCCCTGCGACCAGCGCAAACGTCGCCTACGTGCATACCAAACAGCTCCAGATGCGCGAGCGCGCCGCCCGCTATCTGGAAGAACACGGCGCCCTTCCCGATCCGGATGAAGAGCTGCTGAATGCCGATATCGCCAGCATGCCCTTCGATTAATCGCCGAAGGAGGATGCCCCGAATGATCATCCAGTCCAATAACAGTCAAAAAGAATTCCCGGAAGGAACCACGGTTCAGGCCGCTCTGAAGGCGCTGAACGCTTTTCCGCACGGCACGCTGGCCGCGCTGTCCGGCGGCGTGGTGCGCGAGTTGAATGAGCCGCTCCGGCGGGACTGCTCCCTGGAGCCCCTGACGCTGGAGCACGAGGAAGGGCGCAGGGTATACGAGCGCTCTCTTCGCTTCGTCATGCTGCTGGCGCTGCGCCATCTGTACCCCTATCAGCAGGTTCGGATTGAATATTCCGTCGGATACGGCGTGTTCGTTCGCCTGCCCGGCATCACGCTGCACCGGCAGGACATCGTCCGTCTGGAGAACGAGATGCGCCGCCTTGTGGAGCTGGACCTGACCTTCGAGCGGAAGCAGTGGACAAAGGAGGACGCCATCCGCTATTTCGAGGAAGAAAAGCAGCCGGACAAGGTGGAGCTGCTCCGCCGCCGTCCTGTTCCCTATATCAACATGTATTCCATTGATGGGATGTGGGAATACTTCTACGGCGCCATGACCGTTTCCACCGGATATGTCCCGGTGTTCACGCTCTTCGAGCTGCGGGGCGGATTCGTGCTCCAGCTGCCCGCCGGGAAGGACTTCGAGCATGCGGCTCCCTACGTCTACCGGCCGAAGCACCTGGAGGTATTCAGCCAGAGCGCGGAATGGTGTGAAATTCTCGGCGTCACCAACGTGACGGATGTCACCCGGATGATCGAGGAAAACAGGCTGCGGAACTTTATCCGGGTCAACGAGGCGCTGCACGAATCCGCGATCAACAATATTGCCCGCCGGGTACATGAGCTGAACAAGCATATCGTGCTGGTCGCCGGACCTTCCTCCAGCGGCAAGACCACCTTTGCCGGCCGCCTGGCGGTTCATCTGCAGATGTACGGCCATCAATCGCGGCGCATCTCCATGGATGACTTTTTCATCAACCGTGCGGATCTACCCATGCAGCTGGACGGAACGAAGGATTATGAAACCATCGAAGCGCTCGATATCAAGCTGCTTTCCGAAAGTCTCACCGCGCTGCTCAACGGTGAAGAGGTGTTCATGCCCGGATATGACTTCGAATCCGGCGAGAAGGATTACCTCACGCCCCCGACCACCCTCGCCCCCGGAGAAATCATCATCCTGGAAGGTATCCACGGCCTGAACCCGCTGGTATCCGAAAGCCTGCCCTCCGATGAAATCTACCGCGTCTTTGTCAGCGCGCTGACCTGCCTGAATCTGGACGATCACAACCGGATCCGCACGACGGACGTCCGCCTGCTGCGCCGGATCGTACGGGATTACCAGTTCCGCGCTTACGCGCCCGAGAAAACCCTGGCCATCTGGCCCAGCGTCCGACGGGGCGAGGAAAAGTATATTTTCGCCTATCAGGAGAACGCGGACAGCATGTTCAACACCGCGCTGCATTACGAGCTGCCGATCCTGAAGCTCTTTGCCTATGAACTGCTGAAGGAGATTGCGCCGGAGTCGCCGAACTACCTGCTTGCCCGCCGGCTGATCAAGACCCTGAACTATCTGCCGGATGTGGATCCCGCCCTGCTGAATGAAATTCCGCCGCTTTCCCTGCTGCGGGAGTTCATCGGCGGTTGTACCTTTGAAGAAGACTGAACCGGAGGAATTGAGAAATGAAGCGACTGATGATCCTGCTCCTGGGCGTATGCATGGCGGTTCTTCCAGTGATCGCATCGACGGAGGAGGCCGGCACGGTTTCTTCCGACTATGAGCCGCTGTACTCCTTTGCCGAGCCCTATGGCTTCAGGCTGGGCGGTGCCTTCGGATTCTGGGATATGCGGAATGACACCTTCATGGGATTCCTGAACGATCATTTCAATTCCCTGACCTGTACCAACGAAACGAAAGCCTATTCCCTGCTGGATCAGTCAGCTTCCAAAGCCAGCCCCGACGGGATGCCGCGGATGAACTATACCAACGCGGACATCATGATCCAGTGGGCAGCCGATCACGGCAAGGGCGTGCGCGGCCACGTGCTGGTATGGGACGCGTATATGACCACCTGGTTCTTCCACGAAGAATACGATGATGCAAAGCCCCTGGCGGACCGGGAGACCATGCGCCTGCGCGTGGCCAGTTATATCGATCAGGTGATCACCCACTTCGAGGAGAAGTTTCCCGGCGTGATCTACTGCTGGGATGTGGTGAATGAAGCCATCGGCGACAATGCCGGCGAATGGGACGGCAGCGACGCCCGCCATCTGCGCACCCTCCGCAGCGGAACCTCCAATATCTTCCTGGATCAGGTCGGCAATGACTATGTGGAGTATGCCTTTCTGTGTGCCCGGAACACCGTTGAAAAGCTGGGTGCGAACATCACCCTGTTCTACAATGACTACAACATGTTCTTTCCGGAGAAACGCTCCGCGGCCCTCGCGCTGGCGGAGAGCATCAACACCTATGCAAAGGACAGTAGCGGCGGATTCCGCAAGCTGATCGACGGCATCGGCATGCAGGGATACATGGGCGGATACGGCACCCAGGACGGCTGTCTGGATGAGAGTATCATCACCAACGTGAAGGAATCCATTCGGCTGTTCCATGAGGCCGGTCTGGAAGCCCAGCTGACGGAAATGGCCGTCCGGAACTTTGACAAGGCAAAGGTTTCCGAGCACGACCGGTTCTACAGCCGGCTGTTCAGCGAGGTTTTCATGCAGGCCAACACGGCGGACAGCCATCCGCTGACAGCGGTATGCATCTGGGGTCTGGTGGACGCGAATCCCTATAAGAAGGATTATGTATACAACCTGAACAGCCCCTACGGCTGCCTGCTGACCCAGAAGTACAGAATCAAGACGTGTTTTGACAGTATTTATCATACCCTGAAGGGGGACTGAAACGCGCTGTAAAAGAACCGACCGGTGCCATCATCATTCTGCACCGGTCGGTTCTTTTCATTTTTCCAGGATCCGGATTCCCCGGATGATCTCCTCCTCCGCCGTCATGTAGGCGGTCCTGTGATGGGTATAGATCATCTTGCCCGGTGCGGCACCGGAAGGCTTCTTCACATATTTTTTCCGCGTATAGTCGATCGGCACGGTGGAGCTGTATCGGCCCTTGCTGTACCAGGCAGCCAGCATCGCCGCCTCCTGCAGCGTTTTCCGGGGGATCTCCCCTTCCGCGCGGATGATCACATGGCTGCCGGGCATGTCCTTGGCATGCATCCACATTTCATCCGGACGGGCTCCCAGCGTCAACCGGTCATTCTGGGTGGCATTCTTCCCGACCAGGATCTCAATTCCATCGGAGGAAAGGTACTTATACGGATTGCTTCTGGGCAGCTGGCGCTGCTGTTTCCGGTTCGTGACCCGCTTCATGTATCCGGTCCGGGTCAGCTCCTGACGGATTTCCTCCAGTTCGCTCTCCCCGGTACATTTGTCCACATCCAGCAGCATGCCTTCCAGGTAATCCAGCTCCTCCAGCGTTTTGTCCCGCTGAACGGCAGCCGTTTCGCGGGCAGAGCGCGCCTTCTGATACTTTTTGAAATATTTCTGGGCGTTCTGGCTCGGTGTCAGCAGCGGATCCAGCGGAACGGTGATTTCACCGTCTTCCCCGTGGAACCAGTCCGGCAGCTGCGCCTCCGTCATGCCCTTCTTCAGCTGGTACAGATTGGCATTGATCGCCTCGCCCATCATCCGGTATTCCTCCATGCGTTCCGCGGAGGCCAGCTCCTCCTCCTGCATGGCGAGTTTCTTTTCGCAACGCTCCACATGGGTTTTCAGCGTCCGCACCATGGCGGCGCTCCGCTGGCTGAGGCGTTCCTGCATGTCCCGGCCGCTGTAGCACGCATCGATCGCTTCGCTCAGCGTCGAATAGGACTGCTGTGCCTCCGGATCCCTGCTGAAATACGGAAAAGCAAACACATCCTCCGCGCCGCCTTCCGCATTGCGAAGCACGCGGGGATCCGCCATCTCCGGGAGACGGCGCAGGAATTCCGCCGTTCTCCGGCAGGCATCCGGCAGGTTTTCCGGCCATTCCTCTCCGGGGGACAGCACCCGCATGGCAATCTCGTCCGCCGCCGTACGGCTCAGGCCGGTCACATGATCCGCCAGTGCACGGCTGAAGCGGCCCGGTTCCATTCCCTTAAGCCGGGCAAGCAGTGCTTCCGGCGTGACCGCATCCGGGCTCAGCTTGTCCTGGGCAGGTGGCGGCAGATAGGTCATGCCAGGCTGAATCTGGCGCACGCGGCTCATTTCCATATTCACGTGCCGTGTCGCCTCCAGAATCCGGTCATTCCCGTCCAGCAGCATCAGATTGGAATGGCGGCCCATGATTTCAAGCACGAGGCGCCGCTTTTCATGATCTCCCAGCTCGTTCACCGTGTCCAGATCCACATGAACCACCCGGTCCCCCGCCACCTGGGCAACGGAAAGGATCCTGCCGCCGGTCAGCTGCTTGCGCATGAGCATGCACAGTGCAGACGGCTCGAGCGGATTGGAAAAGGAGGCGCCGGTCAGATGACACCGGGCATTATTCGGCGATGCGCACAGGAGCAGTTTCCGGTTTTCACTCTCCGCGCGAACCGTCAGCAGGATCGTATCCCGCTCCGGCTGGGTCACTCTGTCCACCCGGCCGCCCTTCAGCATCCGGTCCAGCTCCCGGGCGGCAAAGCCGACCGTCAGTCCATCCATGGGCATCGGATTATCGCTCCTTTATCACTTGATCTTCTGATGCAGCAGCGGGCTGAGCGGCTTGTAGATCAGCCCCGTGATGATGCTCAGCACCGCGCCCTTGAGCAGATTGAAGGGGCCCGTGACCAGCAGCAGCAGCTTCGTTTCGCTGTCCACCCCGTCCACCTTCGCAAAGGAAATGATTCCTTCCATATCCATATGGAATGCGCCCATATAGAAAGGCAGCATGATCCATTTGTTCACCAGCACGCCGGTCACCACCATGCAGACCGTTCCGACCGCCATGCCGATCATGGCGCTCTTCCGGGTTTTGTTCCGATGATAGATGATTCCCGCCGGAATGATCAGTGCCGCGCTCATGATGAAATCCGCCAGATCGCCGACGCCTGCGGACGTCGTCCGAAGCAGCGCCAGCAGATCCTTCAGCAGCAGGATGATCAGCCCCGGCACCGTTCCCATGGAAAATGTCCCCAGCAGCACGGGCAAATTGCTCAGATCCAGCTTATAGAAAGCCACGACAGGAATCTGAATCAGGAAGAGAATGAAGGCCATTGCGGTCAGCAGCGCGATCCGGGTCATCACGCCAACGGTCAGCAGTTTCGGTTTTGTGCGGTGAGTCATGGTGCATACCTCCTCAAAATATGCGCGCCCCTCAAAGCAGCTTCGCTCTGAGGGGCGGAATGCAGACGCATATCCGATTTCTTCTCTCATCCAGACTGTATACTGTCGGCTCCGGAATCACACCGGATCTGCCAGGCTGCAGGCCAGGCTCGCGGGCTATACCGCCGGTAGGGAATTTCACCCGTCCCCGAAGAAGCTTCAAGTGGTACGCGATTCGTACGGCGCTATTATACGCATCCGGCATGGTCGCGTCAATATCGTTTTATTCCTTGTCCGGTTCCTTTCATCGCGTCGTTTTCAGGCATGTCCGCAGGCTTTGTTTTCATTGACATTTCCCCCTTCCTGCGTTATCCTTATCGTTGCGAATCGAAAGAATCAGGAGGTCAGTCTCTTATGAAGAAGCCCGTTGTTCTGGTAGTTATGGACGGCGTGGGGGAAACCCCGGAAACGCTGGGCAACATGGTTCAGAAGGCCACCACACCCACCCTGGATGCCCTGAAGGCCAATGATCCTTTCCGGATCATCAAGGCGCACGGCACGGCCGTCGGTCTTCCCTCGGACGATGATATGGGCAACAGCGAAGTGGGGCACAACGCCCTGGGCTGCGGCCAGATCTATTCTCAGGGTGCCAAGCTGGTCAACGAATCCATCGAATCCGGCAAAATCTATGAATCCGCCACCTGGAAGGATCTGGTTGGCTCCGTGATCTCCGGCGGCACCACGCTGCATTTCATCGGCCTTCTGTCCGACGGCAACGTTCACTCCAATATTTCCCATCTGATTGCCATGCTGCGCGAGGCCAAAAAGGAGGGCGTGAAGAAGGTTCGCGTCCACACGCTGCTGGACGGGCGGGACGTGCCTGCCACCTCCGCGCTGGAGTATATCGACCAGCTGGAAAACGTGCTGGCTGAGCTGAACGATGCTTCCTTTGACGGCCGGATTGCCTCCGGCGGCGGCCGCATGCAGATCACGATGGACCGCTATCAGGCCAACTGGGCGATGGTCAAAGCCGGGTGGGACGTGCATGTCCACGGCAAGAGTTCGTACAAGGTCATCGATGGGGAAGGCGCTTTCTTCGGCAGCGCCCGGGAAGCCATTGAAACCCTCCGTGCAGAAACCGGTGCGATCGATCAGGATCTTCCTTCCTTCGTCATCGGTGAAAACGGTCAGCCTGTCGGCGCCATGCACGACGGGGACAGCGTTATCCTTTTCAACTTCCGCGGAGACCGTGCCCTGGAGCTGTCCATGGCCTTTGACGGAGATGCCTCCTTCGACAAGTTTGACCGTGGCGTGGTTCCCAATGTCAAATACGCCGGCATGCTGGAGTACGACGGCGACCTGCATATTCCGCACAATTATCTGGTCAATCCGCCGCAGATCCGGCACACGCTGACCGAGCTCCTGGTGGAAAACGGCATCAACGAATATGCCTGCTCCGAAACCCAGAAATACGGCCACGTCACCTATTTCTGGAACGGCAACCGCAGCGAGAAGTTCGATGAAAACCTGGAAACCTGGCAGGAGGTTCCCTCCGATGTCCGTTCCTTTGACGAATGCCCCTGGATGAAGGGCACGGAGATTACTGACCTGGTCATTTCCGCCATCGAGAGCGGGAAGTACGGCTTCATCCGCTGCAATTATCCCAACGGCGACATGGTCGGCCATACCGGCAGTCTGGAAGCGACGGAAATCGCCGTGGAAACCGTGGATCTGTGCCTCGCCCGCGTGCTGAAGGCCTGCGATGAGCACGGATACATCCTCGTTGTGACTGCCGACCACGGCAATTCCGACCAGATGCTGGAAAAGAACAAGAAGGGCGCCATTTCCGTCCGTACGGCGCACAGCCTGAATCCCGTTCCCTTCATCATTCATGACAAGGATGAGCGGCACGAGATGGATACGGAAAGTCCCTTCGGACTGGCCAATGTGGCTCCCACCGTCGTGGAGCTGCTGGGTCTGAAGCCCTATGACTGCTGGGAAAAATCCATGCTGAAGAAATAAAGTATATTCACGGCAGCCGGTCCGCACAAGACCGGCTGCTTTTTTTGAGGAGGAAGAAACGATGGAGATGCAGACCCTTCCCGTCACCTTTGACCATCCGCGGCTCCGCCTGCTTGGGCGAATGGACCGGGAGCAGCGTGTTCCCGCGCTGGACTGGACCGGCAGCGGCCTGGAGGTCCAGCTTCGCGGAACGGATATCTGGGCTGAGCTGGAAGCACCCGCCCTCTCCCCGATCATGTGGATGGTCGTGCTGGCGGACGGATGCCCGATCACCCGTTTCCCGGTGGAACCGGGAATCCGGTTCTATCCCCTGCTGCTGGGCATGGAGGCGGAGAAGACCCGCACTGTCACCCTTCTGAAGGAAACCCAGTGCATGCCGGATCAGCCGGAAGCCACTGTCCGGCTTCATTCGATCCGCTTCCGCGGGGAGCTGGAGGAACTGCCCCTGCAGAATCTGAAAATTGAATTCATCGGCGACAGCCTGACAAGCGGAGAAGGCACCCTGGCTGCCCGGGGAAACGAGGAATGGATCACGCCCTGGTTCTCCTCCGTTGCCAATTATTCTAATGTGGCCTGTCAGGAGCTGAATGCGGAGCGTCGCGTTCTTTCCCAGAGCGGATGGGGTGTCTGCTGGGGCTGGGATCATAACGAAAGCTCCACCATGGCGGCGGGATATGACCGGATCGTCGGCGTGCTGAAAGGGCCGGAGGCAGAGGCGCGGGGGTGCGGGAAGGCTTATGACTTTTCCGCCTGGGTACCGGATATCATCTGCGTCCGGCTTCTGACCAATGATTGCGGCGGCATGAACATACAGCATTCCTTCGAAGCAGATCAGGATAAAGTCGTGCAGGGTTCGCTCGCATTCCTGCGCCGAATCCGTTCTTTCAATCCATCTTCCAGAATCGTCTGGATCCTGCCTTCCACTGACTGCCATCCGGAGCTGGGGCGGAAAGCCGTTCTGCTGGCCGCAAAGGAGGGCATGCAGAATGTTTACTTCTGCACTCTCCCGGATTACGGACCTGAGGACATGGGGGCCCGCTCCCATCCCAATGCCGCTTTCAACCGGCGGGCAGGCCACCTGCTGGCCGGGTATCTGCGAACGATCCTGTAAGGCAATCCCGAGCAGTCCCGTCCGCAGGCTCTATTCTGCCGCCTGCAGCAAAATGCTTCTTCGTTCAGACCATATTCTCCCGGCGGGACTCTCCGGCTGTGAAAGTCCCGCCTTTCTGCATTCTTTCCGTCTTTTCCCGCCTTTTGTGGGCATGAATTGTTGACGCATTTCCGCGAAAAAACTATAATGTTCCGTAAACAACGCATTAAGGAGGCGGAAGACTTGGCCAAGCTGACCATTGACCGGGAAACCTGCAAGGGCTGCGGCCTGTGCGCCGATGTATGTCCGAAGCACCTGCTCGCCCTGAGCAAGGAGATTAACGCCAAAGGTTATCATCCGATCGGGATCGAGCAGCAGGATCAGTGCATCGGCTGCGCGTTCTGTGCACGGATGTGCCCGGATGCCGTGATTAAAGTCGAAAAATAAGGAGGAAGCCTACCCATGGGTGAAAAAATGCTCATGAAGGGGAATGAGGCCATCGCAGAAGCCGCCATCCAGGCCGGATGCCGCTTTTTCTTCGGTTACCCCATTACGCCCCAGAACCAGATACCGGAATATATGTCCAAGCGGCTGCCGAAGATCGAGGGCGGCTGCTTCCTTCAGGCGGAGAGCGAAGTCGCCGCCATCAATATGGTCTACGGCGCGGCCGGCGCCGGCGCCCGGGTTATGACTTCTTCCTCCAGTCCGGGAATTTCCCTGAAGCAGGAAGGCATCAGCTATATCGTCGGCGCGGAGCTGCCCTGCGTGATTGTGAACATGGTACGCGGCGGCCCTGGTCTCGGTTCCATTCAGCCTGCCCAGAGCGACTACTATCAGTCCACCCGCGGCGGCGGACATGGAGACTACCGGATGCTGGTGCTGGCTCCTTCCTCCGTTCAGGAAGCGGTGGAGCTGACCCAGGAAGCCTTTGACCTGGCCGACAAATACCGCAATCCCGTGCTGATCATGGGCGACGGCCTCATCGGCCAGATGATGGAACCCGTGGAGATGCCGGAGCGCAAGGAGCGGACGGATCTGCCGCCCAAGACCTGGGCTGCCACCGGCTGGAAGCCGGGATGCGGCCGCGAGCGCGCGGTGATCAACTCGCTGTATATCGACCCCGCCGTGCTTGAAAAGCATGTCAACCGGCTGTATGAGAAATACGCGGTCATGGAGCAGACTGAGTGCCGCTGGCAGGAGGAAATGACCGATGACGCGGATTTCGTGATCGTAGCGTACGGCACCACCGCGCGGATTGCCCGCAGTGCCATGCGCAAGCTGCGGGAAGAGGGAATCAAAGCCGGTCTGATCCGGCCGATCACCCTGTGGCCCTTCCCTGCCGCCCCCATCGCGAAGGCCGCGGAGCATGCGAAAGCCTTCCTGACCGTGGAGATGAGCATGGGCCAGATGGTGGACGACGTGAAGCTGGCCGTCGAAGGAAAGAAACCCGTCCACTTCTTCGGACGCACCGGCGGCATCGTGCCCACCGTCCGGGAAATTATCACCCAGGTAGAAACGCTGGCAAAGGAGGGGAAATGAGATGGCAGTTGTATATGAAAAAACGAAGCTGCTGACCGACAAGCCCCTGCATTACTGTCCCGGCTGCACCCACGGCATCATCCACCGGCTGGTGGCGGAGGCGATCGATGAGCTGGGCATTCAGGAAAGAACGATCGGTATTGCTCCCGTGGGCTGCGCGGTTTTCGCCTATGACTACTTCAACTGCGATATGATGGAAGCCGCTCACGGCCGTGCTCCGGCAGTGGCCACGGGCTGCAAGCGCGTAAACCCGAACAACATCGTCTTCACCTATCAGGGAGACGGCGACCTGGCCTCCATCGGCGCCGCGGAAATCACTCACGCCGCCACCCGCGGAGAGAACATTACCGTCATCTTCGTCAACAACGCCATTTACGGCATGACAGGCGGCCAGATGGCGCCGACCACTCTGCCGGGCCAGGTAACCACCACCTCCCCCTACGGCCGGGATCCGAAGCTGTGCGGCTACCCCATCCGGGTCAGCGAGATGCTCGCCACGCTGGACGGCCCCGCTTATATTTCCCGGGTTTCCGTGCATGATGTGAAGCATATTCTGGAAGCCAAGAAATCCATTAAGAAAGCTTTCGAAATGCAGCTGGCCGGCAAGGGGTTCTCCATGGTGGAAGTGCTTTCCGCCTGCCCTACCAACTGGGGTATGACCCCGCAGGAGGCCCTGAAGTGGCTTGAAGCAAACATGATTCCCCAGTATCCGCTGGGCGTCAAGAAGGAGGTTGAGTAAATCCATGGAAGCTCAATTTCTGATCGCCGGTTTCGGCGGCCAGGGCGTTCTGCTCATCGGCCAGCTGCTGGCCAAGGCTGCCATGCATGAGGGGATGAACGTCTCCTGGATGCCTTCCTACGGTCCGGAAATGCGCGGCGGCGAGGCCAACTGTGCCGTCGTCATCTCGGATGAACCCATCGGCTCCCCCCTGGTGACGGAGATTCCGATCGCCGTGATCATGAACAAGCCCAGCATGATCAAGTTCACCCCCGCCATGGAAAAGGGCGGCGTCATGCTGTACAACTCCTCCCTGATCGACATCAAACCCGACCGGGATGACATCACTGCCATTCCTGTGGACTGCAACGGGATTGCGGAAGAACTGGGCAACGCCCGCACGGCCAACATGGTCATGCTCGGCGCCATCCTGAAGAAGACCGGCGTGGTCTCCATCGATTCCGCCATGGAAGCCCTGAAAGCCACCTTCGGTCCGAAAAAGGAGCACCTGCTTCCCATCAACCGTCAGGCCATGGAACGCGGCGCCGCCTCCGTTGGCTGAAGTCCGAATCATTGCTGAAGCAAGGACCCCGTCGTCTTCGACGGGGTCCTTGCTATGTTTGCGATCCCTCTTTCTGTTTTACTTTTGAAGAGTCAGATACTCCTCAGAATTCATGATTCCTTCAATCACTTCCGCGAAAGTGAATCCTTCGCTCATTCTGGTGATCCAGTGTTCCCTTCCGCCTTCATCCGCCTGCCGGTTCAGCAACAGCTGATAAAGTACATTCAGGGTAGCATCCTGGCTGTAGCCATTGTCTGTGAACTCCTTGCTGCTGATAAACTCATTCACAACCTGAGCAGCTTCCTGTTTTCCGGAGGCAATGTTCTGTGACCATGTATTCAGTCCTGCATTATCCGGTTCTCTCTTCAGAAGCACCTGATAGCACTTTCCCACGAAAGCTCGGACAGCGACGAGGTTGATCCGCTGGTCCCCGTTCACGCCATAATCGGACTCGATTCCGTAGTTGTTCCGCAGATCATCGAACTCGTTGGAAGCGCCAAAACCATTAATCATTCCAGCCAGCGAACCGCCCTTTCCCAGTTCTTCAATCCATGACGCAGCATCCGGCGCCTCAGGCAGATTCAACATAGCATTGCTCAGCACGCTCACAATTCCTGCATCATCCAGATTTTTGCTGCGAAATTCTTCCGAATTAACAAAAGCCTGCGCAATTTCCGCCGCATACATCTTTTCTGAAAGCAGCTGATCGACCCAGTAACGATACCCGGCCTCATCCGGATACCGACCCAGGATACGAAGATAGTACCGATCAATCAGGGATGCCGGGGAGAGGCCCGCAAGTGCGGCTTCCGCACCTGTCAGCTTTCTCCATGTCGTCCCTTTGACCTTGCCTTTCTGATCAGCGGTCAACGCATCGTATGCAGCCCGTGCGTTTTCTACGGTCTCCCGATCCTTCTGCAGGATATCATTTCTGTTCGGAAGCGCATTGATCAGGTCGATTACCTTCTGTGCAGCTTCAGTATCTTCCTCTTCCTTTTTGGCTGCAGCAGCTGCTGCCTGTTCAGCCGCAATACGCTCCGCTTCCTTCCGGGCAGCCTCCTGCTCCGCCAGCCATTCATAATCAATATCGGGCTGCGGTTCCTTTTGGGGTCCTTCCGGTTGCACTGGTTCCGACGGTTCTGATTCTATCGGTTCCGGTTCCAGCGGTTCCTCGTCATTCTGGCTCGGAACGGGTTCAAATACCGCACAGATGAGAAGGGTGTTTCTGGCCTCAAAAGAGTAGCTGGCACTGCTGGATATCAGTGTTTCACCATAATCCTCCACGAAACCTTTATCCCGAATCAGGCCTTCATACCATCCGGCAAAGGTGTAGCCGGCAGCCGGTGATGCCTTCAGCGTGACAGCCTCACCATAGACAGCAGTGATATTCAGTGAGCCTATCGTTCCGGATCCACCAATATTGTCGTCATGATCCGTTTGTCCTGTTCTGACTGAATAGCTTCCGCCTTCGGTCGCTCCAAAGGCGATACCGACATTTGTCTCCTCCGGTTCTTCCACAGATGGCCCAGCCACTACGGTGGCCACTACAACCATTTCCGTTCCGGAGGTGCTGTCTCCGGTGATTGCGGTCGTATACAGGCTGCCGCCCTGAACGTCGCATGTCCCGTCTATTGTAAATCGTTTTTCATAATTGCCAGTCGCCGGCGCACCGCTCTTGAACGCGTAACCGTCATTGGCTTTCAGCCAGATGGATGCATAATATGTTTTTCCTTCTTCGAAAGTGTAATCTTCTGCAACCGTTGACATTCCTCCGCCCTGTTCCAGCCATCCCAGCATATTGATCGTATATGACGCGCCAGAACCAATCTCAACATCCGGATCCGCAGACAGCCGTTTCGTTCCTGCCGCTGGCGGCGCAATGCTAAGAGATACGCTGGTAATCAGCGATGCACTGCTATCCGCATTTTCATTTTCTGCAAAGATTGCCTTGATCTCGATGTCTTTGCTTCCAACAGTAAACTGATTGTCCGAAACGGAAACATCTCCGGAAACGACCTGCCATTTGCCAAACTGATATCCGTCGTTTGGCGTCGCAGTCAGCGTGATCACCGTATCCTTCAGTGCTTCCGTCATGCTCGCGCTGGCCTTTCCGTTCCCGTCGTCCGTCACCGTGATGGAATAGCCTTTCACCCATCCGTTCGCTTCCACCCGGTAGAATGATTCCTTGCCGTAATCTCCGGAAGCGATATGCGTCCGGGTATACTCCGAATCGGAACTTCCGGAAACGCCGTATGCTCCCTGCAGATAATCTGAATCTCCAATCAGAACGGCGTCTCCATCCTCTACGGTAGTATATTTACGGTTATCCCATACCTTCCCAGTGCTTTCCGAGGTGGACATATGGAACTCACCAGTCTTGCCGCGCTCTTTCAGTTCCTTCGCCAGGTTGTTTACCTTCGTATAGGCATCATTGATCATTCCCTGAACCTGAGCAGTCTTCGGATTCGAATATGTAACTGCTGCGGTGTTTTCATAAACCGTCTTTCCCTCGTCATATCCTTCCTGAATTCCGCCGCTGCCGGTGATATGAATCATGCCGGTCACGTAGGATTTGCTGTTGTCCACGGTATTGTCGATGTACACGTCCTTTGATTTGCTCTGGCTGCCCTTATCTTCTGCCAGAGATCCCGCATAAATCACCGTCATCAGCATCATAATGCTCAGAACTAGCGCAATAAGCTTCCTTTTTTCCATACCAACCATCCTTTCATCCACACCAGATTATGAGGTTCTTTGTGAATTCATCATGGATGAAGTGCATGTGAAAAGCAAGCCGGTTTATGGGTAGTATACATGTTCAGAGAGGGGTGGTTTCCGGGTAGGTACCCAGATAAATCAAGCCTTATAGCTGATATAAGCCGCTATCAGTTCATTACGGTTCCTGCAGTTCGTCTTCTGAAAAAGATTCCGGATATGGAACTTGACGGTGTTTTCTGAAATGGATAGCGCCGCAGCAATTTCGCCGTTGGAGTTTTCTTCCAGAAGCAGACGCAGCACATCCCGTTCTCTCGACGACAAGTCATGCTGTATCGCGAAACGATAAAAGCGATCCTGTTCACTCTGGAACCCGTCGGATAAAACACCTTCCGTTCCGGCTTCGATGCCATACAGTTGACGATAAACCCGGAAAAACAGAAAGATGGTGATTATGAACAGTACAGCTGTCAGAAGAACCAGCGCCACCGTTGATCCCTTCAGAGCCAGACAGATTCCTTCCCCGATCGCATCACCTGCCCGCCCGATCATGAGTCCGAAGCAAGCAAGCGACAATTGACCTGTTTTCTCAGCAATATCCGAGAAAGCCGTAATTCTGAACACTGAATAGAACCCATATGCAAAGTAATTCAGCGCCCAAAGGACTGTCAACGAAACCGGCTCACTTCTCATGGCCAGCATAACAAAAGGAATAATCAGGGCTGACAGCGCCGCAATCGCACCAATCTTTCGGCGCCAGTCCGAAACGATGCCCGCGATCACCAGCCCCATCGCGTAGAAAAGCCGGGACGTTTCCACACGGATTCCCTGCACCAGGTCACCGGAGGAAAAAGCAAAGCCGCTGTTGTTGACAACGCTGAACAGTAGCACCACTGCACCGATCACCAGAACGTTCTTTCTCCATGTGCTGTCGGTATCCGTTTTCCTGCGAAAACCGGATGATTCTGACATTTCCGGCTTCTGCCCGCAATGCCTTTCCCACCACAGAAGTCCAAGCGCTCCGATGGTCATAAAGAGACAGATAATCCAGATCCGATTGGAATAATAAACCCGCCCACCGTCAATCTTCGAAAGCAGCCACGAACCCAGGATCGATAATCCATATCCGATACCCAGGGAGGACGCACGTCTTTCCGCAGACACGAGACAGGTCATCGTCGTCAGATAGTACCCCGCAATCCATCCGCAAGACATGTTCATGAGGAACCCCAGAGCCAGCGCTCCCGTAAGGTTTCTGATCAGCACCGCAGGCACCATACACAGCATATGCAGAATAAGCGCCAGAGGGGTGATATGCTCAGCCAGTAAATCATTCTGACGAAGCAGAAGCGCGTATGCACCGATTCCTGCCGCCTGCAGAACGTATCCGATGACCATTGTCATCAGATCAGACATCAGCGTGGAAGTCAGTTCCATCAGATGGTATTCCCATGCCAGCCAGGAGGTCGAAGTCAAAAGGAAGCACAGTCCGGTGATCGCAATGCTGATCAGGAGAGGATGCCTGGAGAGATGCGCATTGTCTTCATGATTGTTCTGAGACTTTGCTATGAACGAATCGTTCGACCGTTTTTGTGCCTTTGAGATCATCTTCCCCTTCCCTCTTTCATTTTCCACAGAATGCTCTGACTTCCTGAACAGTATCATGCATGAAATCATGCATTTTCTCATTTTCCGATTATCGCACTGAGATTGCCGTAACGGTGAACTTCTTCGTCCGCTCCGTTACCCGGATTTCG
>CAMOYA010000012.1 GCA_946629635.1 uncultured Clostridia bacterium | reverse complement strand
AACGCCATCGTAGGACAGAGCGGAGGCCCGACCTCCGTCATCAATGCCAGCCTGGCCGGCGTATTCCAGGCCTGCCAGACCCGCGGAGCGGACCATGTCTACGGAATGCTCCACGGAATTCAGGGACTCCTGCAGGAAAAGGTATGCGATCTGACCGAGCGGCTTGGTTCCTTCCTGGACATTGAGCTGCTGAAGCGGACGCCGTCCTCCTTCCTGGGCAGCTGCCGCTATAAGCTGCCCGATCCGGAGGCGGACGAAGCGGTCTATGAGAAGCTGTTTGCCATCCTGAAGAAGATGGACATCCGCTGGTTCTTCTATATCGGCGGAAACGACAGCATGGATACGATCTGCAAGCTTTCGGAATACGGAAAGAAGGTCGGATCGGACATCCGGTTCATGGGCGTGCCCAAGACCATTGACAACGACCTGATGCTGACGGACCATACGCCCGGCTACGGCTCTGCGGCGAAGTATATCGGCGTCGTCATGAAGGAAATCATCCGGGACGCCACCGTGTACGGCACCAACTATGTGACGATCGTGGAAGTCATGGGCCGGAACGCCGGCTGGCTGACCGCCGCAGCGGCGCTGGCCCGGGGCGAGGACTGTGAGGGCGTGGATCTGATCTGCCTGCCGGAGCTGCCGTTCCATACGGACCGGTTCCTCGAAAAAGTGGAACGGATGCAGAAGGAAAAGGAATCCATCGTCATCGCGGTATCCGAGGGTGTGAAGCTCCCGGACGGGCGGTTCGTCTGCGAGCTGAGCGACGATGCCCGCTCGAAGGATGCCTTCGGACACATCAACCTGAACGGGACGGCCCGGTATCTGTCCAACCTGGTGGCCAGAAATCTGCCGACGAAGACGCGCCCGGTGGAGCTGTCCATCCTGCAGCGCTGCGCGGCGCACCTGACCAGCCGGACGGACATCACGGAGGCCTTCCAGGTGGGCGGCGCGGCGGCCAAAGCCGCGTTCGAAGGGCTCACCGGCAAGATGGTGGCGCTGGAGCGGCTGAGCAATGATCCCTATCAGTGCACCACGAAGCTGGTGGATATCCGGGATGTGGCGAACTTCGAGAAGAAGATCCCGCTGGAATGGATCAACGATACGCGGACGGACATGCTGCCTCCGTTCCTTTCCTATGCCCGCCCGCTGATTCAGGCGGAGCTGACCCCGATCTACATCAACGGCCTGACGCAGCACATTGTGGAGGAATAATATCCCGACATCATTATTCAAGGAATCCGAAGGAGGTGAGGGGGCGCTGCCGCGTGCGGTGAGGCGCGAGTCCATGCGGAAAGCCCCCCTGTGAACAAACATGGCACTTCACGTAATGGAAGAAGCCAGCCGGTGCCTGGGCTGTAAAAAGCCCAGGTGTCAGGAGGGCTGCCCGATTCACACCAATATTCCGGAAGTCATCCGCCTGCTGAAGGACGGGAAGCTGAACGAAGCGGGCTGGATGCTCTTTGAGAACAACCCGCTGACGACGGTGTGCTCCCTGGTCTGCAACCACGAAAAGCAGTGCGAGGGGCACTGCGTCCGGGGAATCAAGGAATCTCCGGTCCATTTTTCCATCATCGAGAACTATATCTCCTCCACCTATGCGAATCAGATGGTGAAGGGTCCCGCCGTGCCCAACGGCCGGAAGGCCGCGGTGATCGGCGCGGGCCCCGCCGGCCTGACGATTGCGATCATCCTCGCCCGGTATGGCTATAAGATCACGATCTACGACAGCCGGGACAAGATCGGCGGCGTGCTGCGCTACGGCATCCCGGACTTCCGCCTGCCGGATTCGGTGCTGGATGACCTGGCGTACCGGCATCTGGAGCTCAAGGGCATCCAGTTCCGTCCGAATACCTATATCGGCAGCGCGATCACCATCGATGATCTGTTCCGGGACGGATACCAGAGCATCTTCGTCGGCGCGGGCCTGTGGAAGCCGAACAAGCTGAACATCCGCGGGGAGAGCCTGGGCCATGTGACCTATGCGATCAATTATCTGGCCAGTCCGGATGCGTTCCATCTGGGCGAGCGGATCCTGGTCATCGGCACCGGCAACAGCGCGATGGACTGTGCGCGCACGGCGATCCGCAAGGGGGCGCGCTTCGTTTCCTGCGTGAATCTGACGGATACGCTGACGGCCAGCCAGTACGAGAGCAGCTATGCCCGGCTGGAGGGCGTCGATTTCATCATGAACAAGTGCACCGTGGAGATCCGGGAGGACGGCGTGATTCTGGCGGACAGCCAGGTCGACGGAGACGGCCGCATCCGCCCGGTGGCGGGCACGGAAAAGCTGTATCCCTGCACGGGCGTGATCATCGCGGTCAGCCAGGGGGCGGAAAGCAACCTGGTGACGACCACCAGGGGGATCGATACGACCGGGCGCGGCCTGCTGACCGTGGACGAGGACGGGCGCACCAGCCGGGATGGCGTGTTTGCTGCGGGAGACGCCGCCAGCGGCGCCCGGACCGTGGTGGAAGCCGTGGCCAACGGCAAGCGGGTGGCGGAGGCCATGCATGCCTATATGCAGTCCCTTCCGATGCCGGTGCTGACCGATTATCCGGACGTGCCCGTTGCGGAAACGAAGGGCTCCGACGCTTTTGCGGAGCAGATCCTTTGATTTGTTTGACTTCATGGGGAAGCTGTGTTAGAATATTCAGGAAATTTGAACCGGGAGGTATTGAAATATGAAGCATATCCAGACTCTGAATACCCGTGACCTGTGCGAGAGCGCCAAAAAGGGCGGCTGCGGCGAATGCCAGACGTCCTGCCAGTCCGCCTGCAAGACCAGCTGCGGCATCGCGAATCAGCAGTGTGAAAACAAGCAGGAAGCGGACAAGTAATTCGGGCATCCATTCTGCCGCCGTAAGGCGGCTTTTCTTGTATAAGGAGAAAGCATGATTCATCGTTTTCATCTGGATGATCAGTATATTGTGGTGGACGTCTGCTCCGGCAGCGTTCACGCGGTTGATGAGATCGCGTATGAAATGATCGGGGGGTATGAGGAAAAAAACCGGGATGCCCTGATCGCGGAAATGCACGCGCGCTTCGGGGAGGATCCGGCGGAGCTGTCGTCGCTTTATGACGAGATCACCGCCCTGAAGGATCAGGGCAAGCTCTTTTCTCCGGACACGTTTGAGCCGATGGCCGGGGAGCTGAAGCAGCGGACTGCCGGCGTGGTGAAGGCCCTGTGCCTGCACGTGGCGCACACCTGCAACCTGAACTGCGCCTACTGCTTTGCCAGCCAGGGCAAGTATCACGGGGAGCGTGCCGTCATGTCCTTTGAGGTCGGAAAGCAGGCGCTGGATTTTCTGGTGGCGCATTCCGGCTCCCGGCATAATCTGGAGGTGGACTTCTTCGGCGGCGAACCCCTGATGAACTTCGAGGTGGTCAAACAGCTGGTGGCCTATGCCCGGTCGATCGAGAAGGAGAAGGGCAAGCATTTCCGCTTCACCCTGACCACCAACGGCATGCTGATCGATGACGATGTGATCGACTTTGCCAACCGGGAAATGAGCAATGTGGTGCTGAGCCTGGACGGGCGGAAGGAGATTCATGACCGCTGCCGGGTGGATTACGCGGGCAACGGCAGCTGGGAGCGGATTGTGCCGAAGTTTCAGAAGCTGGTGAAGGCGCGCGGCGGAAAGAACTATTATATGCGCGGCACCTTCACCCACGCGAATCCGGATTTCCTGGAGGATATCAGGGTCATGCTGGACCTGGGCTTCACGGAGCTGAGCATGGAGCCGGTCGTCTGCGCGGAGGATGATCCGGCCGCGCTGACGCGGGAGGATCTGCCCGTCGTGATGAACCAGTATGAGGAGCTGGCCCGGCTGATGCGCAGGCGGCAGAAGGAGGGTCGGCCGTTCACCTTCTATCACTATATGCTCGATCTCTCCGGCGGCCCCTGCATCTATAAGCGGATTTCCGGCTGCGGCTCCGGAACGGAATATATGGCGGTCACCCCCTGGGGCGATCTGTATCCCTGCCATCAGTTTGTGGGGGAGGAGAAGTTCCGGCTGGGAGACGTGTGGCAGGGTGTCACGAACCTGCCGGTCCAGCAGGAGTTTGCCGCCTGCAATGTCTATGCCCGGAAGGAATGCCGCGAGTGCTGGGCCCGGCTGTACTGCTCCGGCGGATGCGCGGCCAATGCTTATCATGCGACCGGGAGCGTCACCGGGGTGTATGAATACGGATGCGAGCTGTTCCGCAAGCGGATGGAATGCGCGATTGCGCTGCAGGCGGCACAGCAGACGGACCGGGAAGAAACATGAATACGCCCATCTGCGATTTTGTCCGCCGGTACCGGGCGTCCGACCCCGTCCGGATGCATATGCCCGGCCATAAAGGGGTCGCCCTGATCGGGCCGGAGGCGTCCGATATCACGGAAATCACCGGGGCGGACGCGCTGTATTCTGCCCGCGGGATCATCCGGGAGAGCGAGGAGAACGCGGCCGGACGGTTCGGGTCGGCGCGGACGGTCTATTCCGCGGAGGGCTCCTCCCTGTGCATCCGGGCCATGCTGCATCTGGCGGGCCTGCGCGCGGCGGAGAAGGGGATTCCCAGGCGGGTGCTGGCGGCGCGGAATGCGCACCAGGCGTTTATGACGGCCGCCGCGCTGCTGGATCTGGAGGTGGACTGGATCTTTCCGTCTCCGGAGGAGGGGCTGCTCGCATGCCGGGTGAAGCCGGAAACGGTGGAGAAAAAGCTCGCCCGCGGCGAATATATGGCGGTATATCTGACCTCGCCCGATTATCTGGGCAACCTTCAGGACATCCGGGCGATCGCGTCGGTATGCCGCAGGCAGGGCGTGCCGCTGCTGGTGGATAATGCCCACGGGGCGTATCTGAAGTTTCTGCCGGAGGACCGTCATCCCATCTCGCTGGGAGCGGATCTGTGCTGCGATTCCGCCCATAAGACGCTGCCCTGCCTGACCGGGGCGGCGTATCTGCATATTTCGCAGGCAGCACCGGAAGAATGGCGGTCCCGGGCGGATCAGGCGATGCGCCTGTTCGCCTCGACCAGCCCCTCCTGGCTGATTCTTCAGTCGCTGGACCGGGCCAACGAGGAGCTGGCCGGAGGGTATCCCGGGCGGCTCCGGGAGGCGGTTTCCCGGACGGATGCGCTGAAGGGCCGGCTGTGCGCCGCCGGCTGGCAGATCGCGGGCGATGAGCCGATGAAAATCACGCTGGACGCCCGGAAAAGAAAAATTCCGGGAGGGGAGCTTCAGTCGATGCTCCGCAGCGCCGGAATCGAATGTGAATTTGCGGATCGGGACCATCTGGTGCTGATGCCGTCTCCGTATACGTCGGACGGGGAATGGAACCGGCTGGAGGCCGCGCTCCTTTCCCTGCCGGAGGGCAGCGCGCAATGGGAATCCCCCTGCCTTGTGGCGCCTCCGCAGAAGGCGGTGTCCGTCCGCGAAGCGATGCTTTCCCCCTGGGAGATGGTGCCCGTGGAGCGCGCGGCGGGGCGGATCCTGGCGGATCCGTGCGTCAGCTGTCCGCCGGCGGTGCCGGTGCTGATGGCCGGAGAACGCATCACGGAGGAGGCGGTTCAGAGCTTTCTCTACTATGGGGTGGCCGAGTGTGCGGTCATGATGCGCGGCTTGGGGCGCTCCGTCGCATCAGTCCATAAACAGGCTCCCTGAAAACAGGCGGATCAGCAGCTCCTCCAGCTGCTGCGGGCTGGCCGCACATCCTTCCCGGGCATACTGCCGGGCGACGCAGGAGACGCCGCCGGCATAGAAGCTGGAGGCATAGCTCCGCGTGCATTCATCCATCCGGCCCCAGAGGCAGTCCGCCTGGCTGAGCAGCTCATGGAAGGTGTCGTACAGCAGGTAATCGATATGATTGTCCGCCAGGATGCGGATCAGATCCCGGTTGCGGTACAGGTATTCGCTGGTGCCGCGGCACATCTCGCGAAGGCTTTCTCCCGGAGAGGAAACGGGCCTTCGCTTTTCTTCCGCCTCCTGACAGCCGCACTGCGCCTGCAGGGTGAAGATCATCACGTTTTCCCGGCTGGTGAAAAGGGAATAAAAAGTCTGCCGGGAGATGCCGGCGGCTTTGCAGAGCTCGCTGACGGAGATCTGCGCATAGGGTTTCTGACGAATCAGGCGCATCATGGCCTGGGAGATCTGCTCCTGGGACATGAGCGCCGTTTTATTGTTGCCGCAATACATTTCGTTTCCTCCCGCCCTTCCCGGTGAGCGCCGGGAATGAACAAATGATAACAAAAGGCTTGACAATTGTCAATGTTCATTGTATCATGGCCCCAACAAACCTGGACAGATGTCAAGGCTGCGGGGGGCGGGATTCTCCCGTCGGGCTGAAGGCGGGTTCGGTTTGAACAGCCGGCGCGGGCCGGAAGGAGGAATGAAGAGATGGCAATTCTGCCTTTATACAATGTGCTGGTTCTGCCGGGGGCGAAGCTGTGGCTTCGCCGGGCGGATTACAAGTTGCTGGCGCAGAAGGATGCGGCCGTGGGCGAACGGGTGACGGTGCTGATGCAGAAGGAGAATGAGGACCGGGATGAGCTGACGGCGGAAAGCTTTTATCCGGTCGCCGTGGTCGGACAGGTGACGGAGGTCGATCAGAACGGCTTCGTGACGGTGGAGGTTTCCGGCCGCGTCAATATTGAAGAGATCGTTCAGCTGCCGGATCACAGCTTCAGCATGAGCGTTTCCCGCCGCGCGGATACCGGCGCCATGCAGCCGGAGGAGGCGGAACGCAGGCTGAACGCGGTGAAGAGCCGGATCCTGACCTTTTCGGAAGGCCAGCAGTGGGAGGGCTTCCTGAAAAGCTTTTCCCAGTACTGGGATACGCTGTGGACGGTGGCGGCGGTGATGTCGCCCTGGCTGAGGATCCCGGCGGAGGAGCGGTACGGGATGCTGGCGGAGGATGATGTTTCCCGCCGGTTTGATGCCGTGGAGCATGCGCTGCTGGAGGGCCTGGAGATGGTGGACGTCCAGAGCGCGGCCCAGACGGCGCAGCAGCAGGATTATGAAAAGCTCTATCGGGAATCCGCCATCAAGAAGCAGATGGAATACCTGCAGAAGGAACTGGATGCCATGCATCCGGAAAACGTGTCCGAGATCCGCCGGCTGGAGCTGAAGCTGGAGGAATCCGGGATGAACGAGACCGCCCTGAAGGAAGGGCGGAAGGTGCTGAACCGCCTGAAGGGCGAGGGCAGCAACAGTCCGGAGGCGGGCATGCTGACGGACTGGCTGGATCTGCTGACGAGCCTGCCCTGGAAGAAGGCGGAAAGCCGGGAAATCTCCATGGAGCAGGCGCGGGAAGCGCTGGATTCGCAGCATTCCGGGCTGGAAAAAGTCAAGAAGCGGATCCTGCAGCAGATCGCCGTGATGCGGCTGAAGGGGCAGCAGTCCGGTTCGATTCTGTGTTTCGTGGGCGCGCCGGGAACCGGGAAGACCAGCATCGGGGAGAGCATTGCCCGGGCGCTGGGGAGGGAGTACGTGCGCGTTTCCCTGGGCGGCGTCCGCGATGAGGCGGACATCCGCGGCCATCGGCGGACCTATATCGGCGCCATGCCCGGGCGGATCATCGACGGGATCCACAAATGCGGCTCCTCCAATCCGGTCATGGTGCTGGACGAGGTGGACAAGCTTTCCGCGTCCTATAACGGGGATCCGGCCAGCGCGCTGCTGGAGGTGCTGGATCCGGAACAGAATTTCTCCTTCACGGATCATTATCTGAATGTGCCGTTTGACCTGAGCGACGTTCTGTTCATCTGTACGGCCAATACGGTGGACACGATTCCGGAGCCGCTGCTGAACCGGATGGAAGTGATTCAGTTCCAGGGCTATACACCCCTGGAAAAGCAGCAGATCGCCCGCGAGCATCTGCTGCCCCGGGCCATGAGTGCGGTGGGCATTTCCCAGAAATCCCTGGCGGTTTCCGATGAGGCGATCACGCGGATGATCGAGGAATATACCCGTGAGGCGGGCGTCCGCGGGCTGAAGAAGTGCATGGATCAGCTGTGCCGCACGGCGGCGGTCGCCCTGGTGGACCGGCCGGATGAAAGCATCTCGGTGAACCGGGACAATCTGCCGGAATATATGGATATGAATCCGGTGCGCCGCCGGCATGTGGGGGAAAGCGCGAAGCCCGGCATCGTGACGGGGCTGGCCTGGACGCCGGTGGGCGGCGAAATCCTGTATATCCAGACGCTGCTGACGGCGGGAAGCGGAAAGATCACCGTGACCGGGCAGCTGGGGGATGTGATGAAGGAATCGGCCGAGATTGCGATGACCCTGGTGAAGGCGATGCTGCCGGAGCAGGCGGCCCGGTTCGGCGAAAGCGATCTGCATATCCATGTGCCGGACGGCGCCACCCCGAAGGACGGCCCTTCCGCCGGCATCACGCTGACCACCGCGCTGGCGTCGCTGATCACCGGCGTGCCGGTCCGGCCGGATGTGGCCATGACCGGAGAGGTTTCGCTGCAGGGGGACGTGGGCCCGATCGGCGGCCTGCCGGAGAAGCTGATGGCGGCGCAGCGCTCGGGCGTCCGCAGGGTGTTCATCCCGCGGGAGAATGAGACGGATCTGAAGGATGTGCCCCGGGAAATCCGGGAGCAGCTGGAGATTGTTCCGGTGGATACGGTGGAGGAAGTGCTCGGCGCGCTGAACATCATCGGCGCGACGGAGGAGCCGGCGGCGGTATGAACCGCCGGCCGGATGCGGACGGAAAATTGGAAATAATGGTATTGAAACGGAAAACGGTGGTGATTATAATACAGTAAGCATTGAATAAACGGAGCGTGAAGGAGGCGGACGGTATGCCGGGTCCCGGTGGTCCGATGGGCAGGGGTCGTTATCTGACGGAAGAGGAAAAACAGCAGGTGCCCCGGGTGACCCGGGAGATGCTGATCCGGATTTTTTCCTACCTGCGGCCTTACAGCGCTCAGCTGCTGCTGGTTCTGGGCTGCATTGCCGTTTCTTCGGTGTGCAGCCTTTTTCCGTCGATCCTGACGGGCAACATCGTGGATGTGCTGACGGGGAAGGACATGGGCGGATGGATCGGAAACGGTGTTTCCGCCCTGGTGAAGCTGATCCTGCTGTCACTGGCCCTGCACTTCTTTTCCAACCTGATCGGTGTGGGGGAAAGCTATCTGAATACCTGGATCGCGCAGCACATCTCCTTTGACATGCGGAATCAGATGTACCGGCATCTGCAGAAGATGTCGCAGCGCTTTTTTACCTCCGCCAGCCAGGGGGATATCATCACCCGGATGACGAGCGACATCTCCGGCGTGGAGAGCGTGGTTTCCGGATCCTTCACCACGATTCTGTCCAATGTGATTACGCTGATCGTTGCGGTGATTGCCATGTTCCGGAAAAGCTGGATCCTGGCGCTGGTAGGCCTCGTGGCGGTCCCGCTGTTTGTTCTGCCGACCCGCATGGCCGGCAAGAAAAGATGGAAGCTGGCAGGGGAGGCCCAGGCCTGCAACGATGAGATCAACGGCATCCTGAATGAAACCCTTTCCGTCAGCGGACAGCTGCTGGTCAAGCTCTTCGGGCGGGAGGAAAAGGAATACCGGAGATATGAGGAAGCGAACGGCCGGATGATCCGGCTGAACATCCGGGAGCGCATGGCCGGCCGCTGGTTCTTCATGCTGCTGAGCACGCTGACGACCATCGGGCCCATGTTGCTGTATCTGGTCGGCGGGATTCTGATCATGGAGCACGACAGCTCGCTGACGGTGGGCGACATCACCGTGCTGGTGGCGCTGCTGGGCCGGCTGTACGGGCCGGTCAACAGCCTGCTGAACATCCAGGTGGACTGGATGCGGGCCATGGCCATGTTCAACCGGATCTTTGAGTATTTCGACATGAAGCCGGAAATTGAGGACCGGCCGGACGCGCGAAAGCTGACGGGAGCCCGGGGAGAGGTCCGGTTTGAAGATGTCAGCTTCAGCTATGACGGCGACCGGCAGATCCTGAAGGATATTTCCTTTGAGCTGAAAAGCGGGGACTGCATTGCGATTGTCGGCCCCAGCGGCAGCGGCAAGAGCACCATCGTGAACCTGATCCCGCGGCTGTGGGACGTCTCCGGCGGCCGGGTGACCTTCGACGGGCAGGATGTCCGGGACTGGACGCTCCAGTCCCTCCGGGAGGAGATCGGAGTTGTCACCCAGGAGACATATCTTTTCAACGGAACGATCCGGGACAATCTGCTGTACGCGAAGCCGGACGCGACGGAGGAGGAGATGATCGAGGCCTGCCGGAAGGCGAATATCTACGATTTCATTCAGCGTCAGCCGGAAGGACTGGATACCATGGTGGGAAACCGGGGCCTGAAGCTGTCCGGCGGGGAAAAGCAGCGGATCTCCATTGCGCGGGTCCTGCTGAAGGATCCGGCGCTCCTGATCTTTGATGAGGCGACATCCGCGCTGGATTCCATTTCGGAAGCGGCCATTCAGGCCGCCATTAACCCGCTGATTGAGGAAAGAACGTCGATTCTGATCGCGCACCGCCTGTCCACGATCCTGGCGGCGGATGAGATTCTCGTGGTCCGTGACGGGGTGATCGCGGAGCGGGGAAAGCACCAGGAACTGGTCCATGCCGGCGGAACGTATCAGGAACTGTATGAAACCCAGTTCCAGAAGGCGGAATGAACAGCAAAAACCGGATATGTCCCCTGAGAAATGGCCGCGAAAAGCGGGGACTCAGGGACATATCCGGTTTTTTTGAATCGGGTGCAGCTGCGTTTACGCCATGCCGTCGGCGGACGCGCCGGCGTTTTCTCCGGACTCCGCCTCTTCCTCATCCAGCCGCCGCAGACCGGCAATCTGGGTCACGGGCAGGGAGAAACAGATCGCGCCGGCCTTGGTATGCGTGCCGGCCTTTTCAATGATGGCGCGCATGATATCCGCCTTCCGGGATGCGCGGGCGACGATCAGGATGACTTCCTTTTCGTCCGCCAGGGAAAGCCCCTCGAACTTCTCCGCGGAGCGGATACCGGTTCCCTTGGCGGAGAGCACCGTGCCGCCGGATGCGCCGGCGGGGCGGGCCGCGTCCATCACGGCGTCGGAATGCCCCTCGTTCAGGATCACATAGATCAGTTCGTAATCAAATTTCATGTCCGGCTTTTCTCCGCTTCCGGGTTTCTGATCAGTCATGACGGCCAAGGTGCTGCCTCCTCCTACGCTTTTGATGGGGACGGAAATCATGATGCCGTTTCCGGGAATATCGATGTAGAGCTTTTCCTTGGCCTGGCGGATCAGCTTCCGGGTGCCTTCCCGGTCGGCAACAGCGCCGATCACAGCTTTTTCCGTTCGCGTCAGGCCGCTGAGACGAAGATGTTCCAGGGTCGCAGTGCCCTCACCGAGCATGGTCATGGAAATCCGGATTCCCAGGGATTTGAATATTTTCTCCATTCGGTTCCGCTTGTCCCGGTCCAGAATGGAAATGACAAAATTCAGCTCCATCTCATGCCTCCCACAGTTCGATGATATCGCTGTCGCCATAGGAGGACAGCGCCGGAGCGGCCGCATGGCGGCGGGATGCGAGCGATGCGATGACGCCCATGATCTGGACGGTGATCAGCGGCATCATCGCGACGAGCGCGACCAGGCCGAAGGCATCTGTCATCATGTTGCCGCCGGTGGCGGAGACGACACCCATCGCGAAGGGCAGCATGAAGGCCGCGGTCAGCGGACCGCTGGCGACGCCGCCGGAGTCAAAGGCGATGGCGGTGAAGGTTCCGGGTACGAAAAGCGTCAGCGCCAGGGCGATCGCGTAGCCGGGAATGATCATCCACAGAATGGAGATGCCCGTCAGCGCGCGGAGCATGCTCAGCCCCATGGCGGCCGATACGGCGATGGACAGGCTCAGCCCCATGGCCCGGGCGGAGATCGCGCCGGCGCTCAGCTCCTCCACCTGCTTGTTCAGCACATGGACGGCCGGCTCGGCATTGATGATGAACCAGCCCATGACCATGCTGATGGGAATCAGCAGGAAGCGCCACTTCGGATCCGCCAGCTGCTGCCCGAGCAGATAGCCCAGGGAAGAGAAACCGACATTCACGCCGGTCAGGAACAGCATCAGCCCGATCAGGGTCAGAATCAGTCCGGCAAAGATCCGGAGAAACGGCTCCTTCCGCAGCCGGAGGGAAATGACCTGGAAAATCAGGAAAATCACGACGATCGGGGCAAGCGCCTTGCCGATTTCCGCCAGGTTTTCCGGCAGGGCGGACAGATAGCTGCGCCCGAGCTCCACCGTATGCGCATACTGGCTGACGGTCTGGGAGGCGGAAACGGAATCGCTGCGATAGATGAATCCGAGAAACAGCACGGCCAGCACCGGGCCAATGGAGCACAGGCCGACCAGACCGAAGCTGTCCTGCTGCGCATTTGAGTCGCTGCGGACGGAGGCAACGCCCAGACCCAGTGCCATGATGAAGGGAACGGTCATGGGCCCGGTGGTCACACCGCCGGAGTCGAACGCGACAGACAGAAAGTTCGGATCGGTAAAGATGACCAGCAGGAAGATCAGCCCGTAGAAGGCCATCAGCATCCAGCGGAGCGGAAAGGCCTTCAGGATGCGGAGCAGGCTCAGCATCAGGAAGATGCCGACACCGACGGATACCACGATGATCAGGACAGTGGTATCGATGGCCGGAACGTTGCTGGAGAGCACCTGCAGATCCGGTTCGGCCACGGTGACGGCGACGCCGACCAGAAAGCCGACGATCAGAATCAGCGGAATGTTCCGGGAGCGGGTCAGCTTCGCGCCGATGTGCGATCCGATCTGGGTCATCGACATGTCCGCACCGACGGAAAACAGCCCCATGCCAACGATCAGAAATACCGATCCGATCAGAAACGACAGCATCAGGTCGTTCTGCATCGGAACCCACAGAAGGCACAGCACCGCGACGATCGTAACGATCGGAAGCACGGAGGCAGAGGATTCTTTGATTTTATCCAGTAAAATGCTTTTGCTTGGCATGAGGCATCTCCTTCACTGAGGACATCTGTGAAAGGAAACCCGGATCAGCGGATCAGGGTGATGTTCCGGAAGATGCTTACGAGTGTATTGGCGACGGTGGACATCGTTTTGATGAAGATGTCCAGCGCGACGCCGACAACGTCCTTGCGGGTATCGCCGACCGTGTCGCCGGTGACCGCTGCCTTATGGGCGGCGGAACCCTTGCCGTGGCCCTTCAGCGCGCCGGATTCGATATACTTCTTGGCATTGTCGAAGGCGCCGCCGGAATTGCCCATGAACAGCGCGCGGGGAATGGCAACGATCGTGGCGCCGATCAGCAGGCCGCCGACGAATTCCACGCCGAAGATGAAGCCTCCGATCACCGGGATCACCATGGCCAGCACGGAGGGGAAGAGCATTTTCTTCAGCGCCTGGCGCGCGGCCAGTGCGATCATCCGGTTGTAGTCCGGGACCTTCTTTCCGGCCAGTACTTCGGGGGTCAGCTGCTTGTCGCCCTCATCGGCCATCAGTTTGGCGGATTCAATGGTGTTATCGGTCAGCATGGCGGAGAAGTATTCCACCAGTGCGCCGCCGATGATGGCGCCGGCGACGACGACGAAGGAGGCGATGTTCAGGTTCATCTCGGCGGAATAGTTGCCGACATAGGAGACGATCAGGGAAACGGTGGCGAAGGCGGCGGAACCGATCGCAAATCCCTTGCCGACGGCGGCGGTGGTGTTGCCGACCGCGTCCAGCTTATCGGTGATCACGCGCACCTTGGCATCCAGATGGCAGCTTTCGGCCAGGCCGCCGGCGTTGTCGGCAATGGGGCCGAAGGCATCGATCGAAACGGTGGCGCCGACAAAGGCCAGCATACCCAGGGCGGCCAGCGCTACGCCGTAGGTTCCGGCGAGCTTGCCGGATACAAACAGCGCAATTCCGATGACCAGAACGGGAAGCAGGCAGGAACGGGAGCCGATGGCGTCACCCTTGGTGATCACGAAGGCTTCGCCTTCGGGTGCCATCTCAGCGAGGGAACGGGTGGGCTTATAATCCGTGGAGGTATAGTACTCGGTGATGGAACCGATGGCGACGCCGCTGGCAATGCCCAGCACCGCGCAGATCCAGGGGGAAGCCCATCCGGCGACCCAACCGTAGGTTTCCCGGAGAATGGAAGCATCGACATGGGCAAAGCAGATGGCTGCGGCACCCAGGCCGAGCAGAACCGTCAGTCCGGCGGAGATCCAGGTGGCGAGATTCAGCTCCCGGGAGGGATTGTCGCTCATCTTTTTCCGGGCGGCATAGAACAGGCCCAGCAGGCAGCTGAGGAGGCCCGCGCCGGCGACGAGCAGGGGATAGGTAATCGTGCCGCCAAAGACGGTTTCGAGCGCAGCCATGCTTCCGGCCAGCTTTCCCTCATACTGCTGGAACAGGATCACGGCGATCATCAGCGTGGCGGAAATCGTGGCCACGAAGGACTCCAGCAGGTCGGAGCAGTTGCCGGCGATGTCGTTGACGTTGTCGCCGATGAAGTCTGCGATGACGTTGGGAACGCGGGAGTCATCCTCCGGCAGATCATTCCGGACCTTGGCCAGAATATCCGCGGAAATGTCCGCCGCCTTGGTGTAGTTGCCGCCCGCCACGCGGTTGAACATGGCCACGAGGGAGCAGCCCAGGGAGTAGGTGGAGATCCGCATGATGGTCGGATTTACGCCCTCCAGCGTGGTCAGCAGGCCGCCGCCCAGCACGTTGTACTTTACGCTGCCGAAGATGAACAGGATGGCGACCAGCCCGAGCAGGCCGAAGGCCTGTACGCTCAGACCGGAAATGGATCCGCCGCACAGCGCGACCTTCACGGTTTCGCCGATGGACATGCTCTCCCGGGCCTTGTTGGCGGTCCGCACATTGGCGTAGGTCGCGGAACGCATGCCGATCACGCAGGCGCAGGAGGACATCAGCGCGCCGAAGACGAAGGTGATGCCGCTGGTCCGTTCCACAAACAGGCTGAATATCGCTGCCAGCGCCAGCACGACGATCACGATGGTGCGGTATTCCGTTTTCATGAAAGTATTTGCGCCGGAACGGATGATTCCGGCCATTTCGATCATTTCGGATGTGCCTTCCTTCATTTTGCGGATCCGCTGGTAATTCCAGAAGACATATCCCAGGGTCAGCAGAATGATGCACAGGACAATGAGATTCCAGTTGACAGACATGGTGAGGCCTCCAGTTTCAAGGATATTTTGCTGACGACAAAAACCAGAGGTCATTATAGCACATATTTGATCATATGTCCGTATAAAATATGGAAGAAATCCGGAAAGATTTTCATGGAATGTGGGCAGAAATGTGTTGCATATCAACGGTTGATCTGGTATAATCCTCAATTGGCACATCCTTGCGCTGCAGGAAGCAGCGCCAAATGTCCGTGAGGAGGTGAAAGAATGATGAACAGGTATGAAATGATCTACATCATCGACACCGGTCTGGAGGAAACCGCTCGCAAGGAACTGATTGAGAAGGTATCCGCCCTGATCGAAGCAAACGGTGGTGAGATCGAGAAGGTCGATGAGACATGGGGAAAGCGCCGTCTGGCCTATGCGATCGACTACAAGACCGAGGGATGGTACGTGCTGGTGAACTTCAAGGCGCCGGCCGAGCTGCCCCGCGAGCTTGAGCGGAACCTGCAGATCAATGAGAACGTGCTGCGTTACCTCGTTGTGAAGCTGGTGGAAAAGCGCTCCAACGTAAAGCCGCGTGCGAACAAGCCCGCTCCCCTGGGTGCTCCCGATGAGATCACTGCTCCCGTTGATGACGAGGCTCCCGTCCAGGAAGCTCCCGCTGCGGAAGCGGCTGTCGAAGCTGCGCCTGTGGAAGAAGCCGCTCCGGCTGATGCCGAGTAACGGCTGAGAGAAGAGGGAAAGATATGAATAAACTGACGATCATCGGAAATCTGACCCGGGATCCCGAAATGCGGACTACGACAACCGGTGTGAATGTCTGCACATTCACCGTTGCGGTGAATCGCCGCGGCCGTCGGGATGAACAGAGCAGCCAGCCGGAAGCTGATTTCTTCCGTGTGACCGCCTGGCGCCAGCTGGGCGAGGTCTGTTCGAAATATCTGGCGAAGGGCCGCAAGGTCTGCGTCGTCGGGGCGGTGAGCGTGCACACCTTTACAGGCCAGGACGGGGTGACCCGTGCCAGCCTGGAAGTGACCGCGGATGATGTGGAGTTTGTTTCTTCCCGGAATGACGTGGAAGGTTCCGGAGCCGGCAGCTACAGCGCTGCTCCCGCTCCTTCCGTGCCTGCTGAACCGGCCGCTGGCTTCACCGCGGTGGAGACTGACGAGCTGCCCTTTTAACGCTTAAATAGCGCGAATCCTTTAAAGGAGGTAAAACCCATGTCTGAAGAACGTGGCGAAAGAAGGCCGCGCCCCCGTGGAGGACGTCGTCCTCGCCGGAAGGTCTGCAACTTCTGTGTCGATAAGATCGAATATATCGATTATAAGGATGTCAATCGCCTGCGCCGCTTTACCAACGAACGGGGCAAGATCCTGCCCCGCCGGATGAGCGGAAACTGCGCCAAGCATCAGCGCCAGCTGAGTGAGGCCATCAAGCGCGCCCGTGCCATCGCCTTGATGCCCTACACCGTGGACTGAGTCCGCGCTGCGAGACGAAACAAAACCAGCCTGCCCCTTGGGGCGGGCTGGTTTTTTAAAACCGTTTTGCTGCCGGGACGGTCAGGATGGCTTCCGTGAGAGATAAACGTTATACGCGATGATCGTTCCGACGACCAGCACCGCGCCGAACACGGAGAGCGTGGAAATCATCTCACCATAGAAAACGGCAACGAGAATCGGATTGAGCACGGGCTCCAGGCCGGTAATCAGGCTGGCGGTAACTGCCGGCGTTTTTTTGATGCCGATGGAAAAAAACACGTAAGCCAGGCCGACCTGAAATGCACCGAGGCAGATCACGGCCGCAACGGCAGCAGGGGAGAAGTCGGATTCCTGAAAAACAGTGGGCGTGAAGATGATCCCGGCAGCCAGCTGACCCAGAAAGCAGGAGGAAATGGCATCCGCGTTTTTACCGGAATTCATCATGAATACGCCTGCGTAGCAGATCCCGGAAAGCACGGCGATCAGATTTCCCAGCCAGTTGCCGGCCTGAAGACCGTCCACGAAAAAGAGAATGACGCCCGTCAGCACCAGCAGGCAGGTGAAGATTTCCACCCGGTCAGGCTTCGAGTGAAAAATCACGGCCATCAGCAGAATGACGAAAACGGGCGCTGTGAACTGAAGCACAATGGCATTGGCGGCGGTGGTCATTTTGTTGGCGATGGCATACAGCGTGGTCACGCCGATCATGGAAACGGCGCCGATCCATACGCTGCGGCTGAAAACCAGTCGGTGATGCGTGACCAGCAGATAGATGCCGATCACGGCTGCGCCGATCAGATTCCGGACGCCGTTGATGGCCAGCGGCTGCCATGGGATCAGCTTGATCAGCAGCCCGCCGGTGCTGAAAAGCAGGGAAGCGATAAAAACGCAGAGGACCGGGCCCCATTTTGCGGATTTCATCGTGAACCTCCAGTGAAACGGATTGGATCGGCTGACCGGGGACCGGCTCATGTGTCGTTGACGACGTTCCGGGCCCAGAAATCAGATTTGAGCATGATCAGGCCGATGATCAGCTTGATGATATCGATAAACTGGACGCAGAAGTAGATCTGCAGCACGTCCATATCGGTATAGTGGGTCAGGCAGAAGGCCAGCAGAACGGTCACAACCCAGATATACACCGCGTCAAAGAAGAAGGTGATCACGGTGCGCCCGCCGGAGCGGATGGTGAAATACGTCACATGGGCAAAGGAATGGATCGGCAGCGATAGCCCGGCGATGACCAGCAGCCGCTGCGTCAGGCTCCGCACCTCGTCCCCGACGTTGTACAGCCGGGGAACCAGCGGTGAAGCAAGAATCATGATCAGACCGATGATGATATGAATCACCTCGGTCAGGAAGATCAGCTTCCGGTCCACATCCCGGGCTTCCTCCATCTTTCCGGCGCCGAGCCGCTGTCCGACCATGATGGATACGGCGCTGCCCATGGCAAACATGATCACGCAGAAAAGATTCCAGGCCGTGCCGGTGATGTTCAGCGCGGCGACCGCGTTGAGCCCGCGGGTGGAGTAGAACTGATTGATGAAGGTCATCCCCAGCGACCAGAGTATTTCATTGATCAGCAGCGGAAAGCCGGTGCGCAGGATCCGCACGGTCAGCTTCCCGGGGACGTACAGACTGCTGTAGGCGCCTTTGAAGAAGACGTATTTGTTTTCGTGACGGTGGGAATAGATCGCGACGATCAGCAGCTCCACATACCGGGAGATCACCGTGGCGATGGCGGCGCCGCTGACGCCGAGCGCGGGGGCGCCGAGATTGCCGAAGATCAGCACCCAGTTCAGGAAAAGATTGGTCAGGATGGCGACAATGCCGGCGTACATGGGGGCGGCGGTTTCTCCGGATTCCCGGAGCGTACCGGCATAGATCTGCACGAAGGCGAAGGGCGGAAGCCCGATCAGCATGATCCGGAGATAGCTCAGGCCGCTTTCCAGCGTCAGCGCGAGATCGCCGCCGTTGCTCTCCCCCCGGAGAAAGGAATCGATGAAGGCCTCCCCGAAGAACAGATAGATCAGAATGCCGACGATGCAGGTGATCACGCCGAAAAACAGCTTGATCCGGAAGGTATGGCGCATGCCGTCCATATCACCCTTGCCGTAAAACTGCGCGCCGAAGATGCTGATGCCGCTGAGACCGCCGAAGATGGCCAGGTTGAAGACCATCATGATCTGATTGGCGATGGAGGCGGCGGAAATGGCCTCCGTTCCCAGGCTGCCGACCATGACGTTGTCCAGCAGGGAAACAAAGGAAGAAATGAACTGCTGCACGATGATCGGAATGAGCAGTGTGAGTACGCTGCGGTAGAAGGCACGGGTACCGATAAAACGCCTGAACATGGTTGATTTCCTTTCCGAATCGGGAAGTCCGCTGAGACAATTACCCGCCCATTGTAACCGCTGGAGAGGGAAAGTCAATAGGAACCTGCATATTTCTGCGCATGATTGTCCCCCAAAGGCGTCTGACAGGAAAACCGCGCCGGACAATTGACGGGCATGCCGGGATTGACTACAATAGACGTCGCATGATACTGACCCAGGGGAGGGAGAACCGTGGAGAAAAAGCTGACTGTGACCGGCGGAATCCTGTGGATCGTCGGGCTGATTCTTTCAATCGTCGGGCTGAATCTGGAGGGCGGCATGTCGTCCGGGCTGGCGATCGCCGGGAATATCGTCTTTCTGATCGGGCTGGGAATCAGCGGGGTGGCGTGGATTCGCAGGCGGAATGAGGAAGAGCGGGCAGCCGCAGAAAAGAAAGAAAAGAAACAGGAGGAACCGTAATTCGCGGTTCCTCCTGCTGCGTTCAGGATGCTTCAGGATTCCGGGATTTCGGCCTCCGCCTTCGTGACGGGATCCTCTTCATTGTATAACACAAATTCCTTGCGCATATAGCAGTGATGTCCGTTGACTTCGATCTCGCAGAAATTGCCTTCCTCCCCCAGAATGGTCAGCTCCGTTCCCACGCGGTATTCTTCCTGCTGGGGAGAGCTGCTGCTGGTGGTGTTGCGCACATGGACGGTGGAATCACCGGTAATATGCCCGCTCTTGGTGGCCACCCATCCGGTTCGGTAGGTCCTGGGTTCGTTGGCAAAGAATGTCAGGGAGCTGGTCTGGATATATCCGCGGGGGCCGGCGTTGCAGTCCACAAACGTCCAGTTCTTCCCCGTGTTGACGACCCGGAGCACGGTGCCGTAAGGAATTCTGTCCATCACCAGGGCGGAGCTGCTTTTCTTGGCGCGCAGACGGGCGGGCGTTTTGGAGGTGACCATGGCCAGCATCTTGCTCGCCGGGGCTTCCGTTTCCCAGGACAGGCGATAGGTGTCCACCATCACTTCCGCATCGTTCAGCCGGATGCAGGAGCGGGCGAGCCCCATGTAAACCACGCTGACGGAGGTTTGATTTCCCTGCTCATCCGTGTATACGGTCGCGGTGAACGCGCCGTTGGCGGCAGCGGCCTTTCCAAGACCTCTGGCCCAGGCGGCGTCGTTTGTGCCGCCTCCGTCCGTTGCGGCGCTTTCGTTTCCGATCTCGCCGACATTGCCGTTTTCATCCGTGTATGTGCCGGATGAATTCGTTTCACCGTATTCCATTTCCAGATACAGATTCAGCGCGGCCTTGCTGTTCAGCAGTGCCTCCGGAAGGGAAACCACCTCGCCGGTGGACAGGGTATAGGTGCCGGTGGCGGAGGTGATGACGGAGTGGTCGATATAACCGTACAGAGGGGTTCTGTTGTCCGCGCTGTAGGTGATCCGCGTCAGCCCGTTCGGACCCGAGCCGGACGGAATGACATAGCTTCCCGCCGGGAGGCTGGAGGTTTCCACCAGCTCGCCGTCCACCTCCGCATAGATCATGGTGGATGAAGCGGTTTTGCTCCGGCATGTCTGGTTGAAGGTCAGACTCGTATCGGCCAGGGATCCGGCAACCAGGCAGAGCGTCAGAATCACACTGAGCAGAGCAATGATCCGTTTCATGAGAATCCTCCTGCGGAATTCGTACTGCCATCAGCTGGCAGGAGCTGTTTTCTATTTTAGCATGAGGTGCATAAATCAGTCAAATTTTTTTGTAACAATTTTGGAATAAAATTTTAATCATTGAAGACAATGATTCGATTCAGCTGTTCTTTTGGAATGGAAGATGATAAGATAAAACATATCATTCATGGAGGATCGCAGCATGAAAATCTCCCGGAAAGACGCCCTGAACTGGTTCCGCTTCTTCGCGGAGCTGCCCGAAGAGGAAAGCCTCGGATGCCGGCAGGAGGAAATTGCCCTGGCTGTGTTTGCCCAGATCGAAACGGCCGTGGATCAGCGGCGGGAGGCGATGCTCACGGCGGTTCCGGGGTTGAAGGCCGTTGTACCCGGGCATCCGGAAGGGATTCCCTGGAGCAGGGAGATCCCGGCATGCACGCTGTATGTCGGGCATGCGGAAAAGTTTCCGCAGGGATGCCGGAGCTGCCTGCTGGGCACCGGGCTTTCCGCCGTGCGGAAGACAAACAAATGTAACGCGGCCTGCCCGTTCTGCTATGACTATGGCATATTGGACGCCATTCCGCCCATCGGGGAAGGCCTGTGGGAAATCGGGGGCGGGAAATACCGGGAGGAGGATCTTCCGCTGCTCTTTTCGCTGCAGGGGAAACCCACGGGTATTTCCTATGTCTACCTGGAGCCCTTCATGGAAATCGAAAAGTATTACGGCGTGATCCGCCGCTTCCATGACGCCGGCATCCACCAGCATATGTATACCAACGGCCTGAAGGCGAATGAGGAGAACCTGAGGGCGCTCGGGGAGGCCGGACTGGATGAGCTGCGGTTCAATCTTGGCGCCAGCGGGTGTGCGGACCGGGTCATTGAAGCCATGCGGACCGCGAAGCATTATATTCCGCAGGTCGGCATTGAAACGCCGATGACCCGCGCTTTTGAAAAGGCGTTCCGGCAGAAGAAGCAGGAGATCCTGGCAACCGGAATTGACTTTATGAACTGCGCGGAACTCCATCTGAATGAGAACAACCTGGGCAACTACTTCGGGGAGCCGATGTACTTCTGCCGGATGGGCTATCTCAGCCCCATCCACAGCCGGGATCTTTCCATCCGGCTGATGCGGGAGGCCGCCGAGGAAGGATGGCCCATCGCCGTGCATGACTGCTCGAACCATACAAAGATTGCCCGGGATCTGAACCTGGCGGCAAAGGAAGGGGGATGGTTCGGCCGCAGCAGCTATGGCTGTGAGTTCGAACGCATCCCCTATGCGGCCTTCCTCAGCGTGCTGGAAGACCCGGATTTCAGTTTTGTGGAAGAGGAACCGCTTCCCGCGGGCTATCGCCCCGGGGATATCGTCCTGTAAATTCAGGCCAGGCCGAGTTCCGCGGCAGCCGGATCCGAATCCAGCGTGGCGAAGTAGTCCCGGTCCGTTTCCGCCCGGCGGATCAGCCGGTATTCGCCGTCCCGGGTGTAGAGCACTTCCGCGCCGCGCAGCCGGCCGTTGTAATTGTATCCCATCGCGGAGCCGTGCGCGCCGGTATCATGGATCAGGAGCAGATCGCCGATCCGGATTTCCGGCAGCGGCCGCTCCCAGGCAAATTTATCATTGTTTTCGCAGAGACATCCCGTCACATCGTAGATGTGGTCCGCCGGGAGGTCTCTTTTTCCGCATACCGTAATATGATGATAGGCGCCGTACATGGCGGGACGGATCAGGTTGACCGCTGAGGCGTCAACGCCGATATAATCCCGGTAGATCTTTTTTTCGTGGATCGCGCGGGTGACCAGCCATCCGTGGGGTCCGGTCATCCAGCGGCCGAGCTCCGTCCGGATGCCGACGCCGCCCTGCGGAAAGATCTTTTCATATACCCTGCGCACGCTTTCGCCGATCTTCATAACATCCGGCGCGGCCTCCTCCGGCCGGTACGGAATGCCGATGCCGCCGGAAAGATCCGCAAAGGAAAACCGGAGACCGGTTTCTTCCTCCAGCGTTTTTCCCAGGCGGAGCAGCGTTTCCGCCAGGGTCGGATAGTAGGATTCATCCGTGGTGTTGGAGGACAGGAAGGCATGCAGTCCGAAGGCGGTGACGCCTTCGGCGGAAAGCGTTTTCAGGGCGGCGCGCAGCTGCGCGTCCGTCATGCCGTATTTCGCTTCGCCGGGCTTGCCCATGATCGTGTTGCCGATGGAAAAACGGCCGCCGGGATTGTAGCGCAGGCAGACCTCTTCGGGAATGCCGCCATGGGTCCGGAGGGCATCGATATCCGTGATATCGTCGAGATTGATGATCGCGCCGAGGGCGCGGGCCTGGGTAAATTCCTCCGGCGGCATCGCGTTGGCGGAAAGGATGATTTCCTCCCCGCGGAAGCCGCAGACCCTGGCCAGCGTCAGCTCCGTGGCGGAGGAGCAGTCCAGCCCGCAGCCTTCTTCCTTCAGGATGCGCAGGATGGCAGGATTGGGCAGCGCCTTGACGGCAAAGTGCTCCCGGAACGAGGGACACCAGCTGAAGGCGGCGTTCAGCTTTCGGGCGTTTTCCCGGATGCCGTTTTCATCATACAGATGAAAGGGGGTGGGAAAGCGGCGGGCCGCCTCCTGAAATATGGAATCGGAAAGTGCAAAATTGGGCATTTGCATCAACTCCTCTGTTTTATTCCCGGTAGTCCTGCAGGGAGACGGAAACCATCTTGCTGACTCCCTGCTCCTCCATCGCGACGCCATACAGGCTGTCTGCCCTTTCCATGGTGCCCTTGCGATGGGTGACGACCACGAACTGGGTGGATTTGGAATACTGCACCAAATAGTCCGCAAAATAGCCGATGTTGGCATCATCCAGCGCCGCTTCAATCTCATCGAGGATGCAGAACGGAGTAGGCTTCAGCTTCAGCGTGGCAAACAGGATGGCGATGGCGGTCAGCGTCCGTTCTCCGCCGGACAAAAGGCTCAGCAGCTGCAGCTTCTTTCCCGGCGGCTGAACGTTGATTTCGATGCCGCAGTTCAGCGGATCCTCAGGATCCATCAGTGACAGTTCCGCATGTCCGCCACCGAACAGCTGCACGAAAGTCTCGGAGAAATAGCCCTGCAGCAGGGTGAACCGTTCCACGAAGGTTTCCTTCATCTGGGAAAGCAGCCGGGAAATCAGATCACGCAGATCCTTTTCGGCCCGAACCAGGTCCTCCCGCTGCGTTTCCAGCTCATCCGCCCTGGCTTTTGTTTCCGCATATTCCTCGACCGCGTGCACATTGACCGGACCGAGCGCACGGATTTCCGTCGAGAGCTGCGCCGCCTGCCGATCCGCTTCTGTGACGTTGAACCCTTCCGTGGCGCGGAATTCCTCCGCACCGGCATATGTGACTTCGTAGGTGTTCCAGATCCGGTCCTGCAGGGCCTTCAGGTCGCCTTCGGTGCGGGAACGGCTCAGTTCCATCCGGTGTGCCCGGTCCGAATCCCTGGAGTAAGTCTGGTGCAGGTCTTCCATGGCGGAGAGGATATCCCGCAGCGCCTGCTGGCGATCAGCCCGGGTCTCTTCCAGCGAGCGCGTCCGGGCTTCCCGTGTGCTCTGCTCAGCCTCCGCAGCCTCTCTTGCCTGCGTCAGCTGCGCCAGCTCTTCATCGTCCGCGCTTTCCAGCACGTTCATATCTGCGATTTCACGCCGGCGCCTTTCCTGATCCTGGAGAACCCGCTCTCTTTCCTGGCCAAGACGTTCCCTGTCCCGCCGCATCGTCTCCAGCTCATGCCGGAGATCATTGACTTCCAGTGTGAGCTGCACGACGGCTTCCGCCTTTTCCTCAGCGCTGGTACGGGCAGCCTGCGCTTCCTGCTGCAGCAGCTCCGTTTTCTGCTCCATTTCCTCGCGGCTGGCTTCCGTCTTTTCGGTGTGGCTGTCCGCCATGGACAGCTGCTCCTGGATCTGCATCTGTGATTCCATCAGCTGCTCCCGTGCGGCTTCCGTTTCGCTCAGCTGCAGGGAATGCCTGCGCAGCTCTTCCTCCGCGTTCTGGGTCCGCTCCGTTTCCCGTGCGACGGCGATCTCCTGCTGATGCAGCTCTTCCAGCGCATCCGCCGAACGCGCTTTCAGCTGGTCCTTGCATGCCTGACCGTCCTTCATCTCCCGGAGAAGCTTTTCCAGGGCATCCTGTCCGGCGGACAGCGCTTCGGTCATCTCCTTCAGCTCCCGCTCCCTGGAGAACAGATTGGCGGTTCGGGAGGAAACGGATCCGCCGGTCATGGATCCGCCGGAGTGCATCACGTCTCCCTGCAGGGTGACGAGGCGGAACTCGTGCCCGCCATTCCGCATGATCTGAATGCCGTTGGCCAGGTTATCCGCCACCACGGTGCGGCCGAGCATGTTCTCTACGATTCCACGGTATTTGTCATCGCACTGGATCAGATCCGATGCAACACCCAGGCACCCGGGCAGATGAAGCGCTTCCCGCTCCCTCGGATTCAGGGTCCGGGAACGGATGGCGGAAACGGGCAGAAAGGTGGCCCGGCCAAGGCGGTTTTTCCGCAGATACTCGATCAGCTCCTTGGCGGTTTCCTCATCCTCGGTGACCACGTTCTGCTGGGCGCTTCCCAGCGCCATGTCGATGGCTGTTTCGTATTCCTTCGGTACGGATATCAGCTGGTTCAGCGGTCCGTAAACCCGGCTCATCTTTCTTTCGCGGGCATAACGGACGACGGTTCGCACCGAATGCTGATATCCTTCCATGTCCCGGGACATCTCTTCCAGCACTTTTCTGCGCGATTCAATATCCCGCGTTTCTGCCAGCTTCCGGTCATATTCCTGCCGGGCGCGGATGACGGCAGCGTCCGCTTCCTCCAGCGCCTGCCGGGTCTCAGTCAGGGATTCGGACAGACGGTTCTGCAGATCCGTTTCTTCCTGCAGGCGGCGGTTCGCATCCGCCACGGCTTCTTCCAGGAAAGTGCCGGATGCTTTCATCTCTTCGCAGGTTGCCGTGATTTCCTTCAGGCGTTCCTCCATGGCGGAAAGCATGGTTTTCAGCCGGGTCTGATCACTCAGTGCCGCAGCCCGCCGGTTGGCGGCGTCCATCATGGCCGACTTGTGCGCCTCGAGAATCTGTTCCTTTTCCAGGGCTTTCTGCCGGGCCGAAGCTTCGGCCGCCCGGGCATCGGTCAGCTGTGCTTCCTTTCGGAGCAGCGTTTCCGAGCCGGCGTCACCGGCGCTTTCGGCTTCCAGCTTTTCCAGCTCCGCGAGTCGCTCCTGTGCGGAAAGGATTTCCTCCCGGATGCGTCTGCGATTTTCCTCCCGGCTCTGTTTTCGGGCATCCACTGTGCGAACGGCATCCTGGGCGGTGTGCACCGCCTCCATTCCGGCCATCATGGCGGAATGGGCCTGCGTGATTTTTCCGTCGAGCTCGGCGATTTCGGCCTGTCGGGCATCCCGCTGCTCCGTCATCTCCTGCAGCGCGGTCTCCGTCTGCGCCAGCGCGCCGCGGATCTGCAGCAGGTTCTGATCCGCTTCGGCCAGTTTGGCGGTCATTTTGTCGGAACGGATCAGAAAGAGATTCAGATCCAGCACCTTCAGCTCCGCGGCTTTTTCGAGGTATTCCCGGGCGTTTTTGGCCTGAATCTCCAGCGGAGCCAGCTGCCGTTTCAGCTCGTCCAGAATATCATCGACCCGCCCCATGTTTTCGAGCGTGCGGGACAGCTTCTTGTCCGCTTCCTCCTTTCGGGCCTTGAACTTGACGATGCCGGCGGCTTCCTCAAATACGAGGCGGCGGTCTTCGCCCTTGCGGGACAGAATCTCATCGATCCGGCCCTGGCCGATAATGGAATAACCCTCCTTGCCGATGCCGGTATCCCGGAAGAGATCCACCACATCCTTCAGGCGGCAGGCGGAGCGGTTCAGGTAGTATTCGCTCTCGCCGCTGCGGTAAACCCGCCGCGTGACCATGACCTCCGCGTAGTCGAGCGGAAGCGCCCGGTCCTCGTTGTCAAATACCAGTGAAACCTCGCAGTAACTCATCGGCTTGCGCTTCTGGGTCCCGCCGAAGATCACATCCTGCATACTGGATCCACGGAGCGTCTTGGCGCTCTGCTCTCCCAGCACCCAACGCACTGCGTCACCGATGTTGCTCTTTCCGGAACCGTTGGGCCCCACGATGCCGGTGATGCCTTCGTTGAAGACGATTTCCGTCCGCTGGGCAAAGGACTTGAATCCGTACAGTTCCAGTTTTTTCAGTCGCATTTCTTCCGTTCTCCCGGTCAATTTCGCTTTCCGCGATCCGCAGGGGGAGTATGCTTCGTCTTCCCCCGCATCCCTGCCATGCTGCCAAAGCAAAGATGAAATATTATATCATGTTTCAGTGCGCAGAGACACCCCGGCAACATCAAAAAAACATGAATGTCATGCGGCTCTGCCGCGGGGTACGGGCTGGCGGCCGCTTGTCAGTTTCTGCGGAAACTGGTATAATTATTGAAATCTGATTTTGCGGGACGGGGGTGAGCTTCCTTGGCGAAGGAGCGGATGCTGGTCACCGGCGGTCATGCGCTGGAGGGCCAGGTGCGGGTCAGCGGAGGGAAAAATACGGCTGTGGCGGTGATCCCGGCGACCCTGCTCAGCGATGAGCCCTGTACGATTGAGAATCTGCCCGATATTGAGGATGTGCATGCCCTCGCGGATATTCTCAGGGAGCTGGGGGCCAAGGTGGAATACGAGCCCGGAAAGCTGATGCGTGTGGATCCGCGTCCGGCGGAGGGAACCCGGGTCTCCTATCACAATGCCCAGCGCCTGCGCGCAAGCTATTATCTGCTTGGCGCTCTGCTGGGGCGCTGCGGCAAGGCCAAGGTGCCGACGCCTGGCGGCTGCGAGATCGGAACCCGCCCGGTGGATCAGCACCTCAAGGGCTTTCAGGCCATCGGCGCTGAAGCGGGGGAGATCGGCGGCGTGCTGAGCGCCGAGTGTGATCACCTGACCGGGGGAGATGTTTTTTTCGATATGGTGACCGTCGGGGCGACCGTGAATGTCATGCTTGCGGCGGCCAAGGCGAAAGGAAACACGGTCATCTACAACGCGGCGAAGGAACCGCATATCGTTGACCTGGCGAACTTTCTCAACAGCATGGGCGCGCGGATCAAGGGCGCCGGCACCGATATCATCCGGATCCGCGGCGTGCAGTATCTGCACGGAAGCACCTACGCGGTCATTCCGGACCAGATTGAAACCGGTACGCTGATGATCGCTGCGGCGGCCACCGGGGGAGATGTGATCATCAACGGCTGCATCCCGACGCATATGGATGCCCTGAGCGCAAAGCTTCTGGAGATGGGCGTCAAGGTGACGGACTATGATGATGCGATCCGGGTGCATGTGGTCGGTCCCCGGCGCGCGATCAATGTCAAGACGCAGGTGTATCCCGGTTTCCCGACGGATCTGCAGCAGCCCATGAGCGCGCTGCTGACGACGGCAAAGGGCACCAGCATCGTGACGGAAACGATCTTTGAACAGCGGTTCCGCCATCTTGACGAGATCCGGAGAATGGGCGCGCATGTGCGGGTGATGGGGCGCACGGCGATTATCGAAGGGGTGTCTGAGCTTTACGGCGCACCCATGACGGCGACGGATCTTCGGGCCGGTGCGGCGCTCATCATTGCCAGCCTGATGGCCCACGGTGTTTCGGAAATATATGAACCCGGTTATATCGACCGGGGATATGAGCATATTGAAGACAAGCTTCGTTCCCTCGGCGCCGAGATCAGCCGGGAACCTGTTCTTTGACCCGGGAGGCAATACCGATGGACAATCCGTTTGAGGTCCTGGGGCTGCAGGGGTGGGCGGATCAGGATGAGATCCGGTCTGCCTACAGGATGCTTGTGAAGCGGTATCATCCGGATATGATCCAGGATCCGGCCATGAAAAAGGAAGCGCAGGCGCGCATGGTAGCGCTGAATCTGGCCTATGAGGAAGCGCTTCGGCTGGCCGCTCCCGGTCAGAAAAAACATCCGTCCGGGATGGAGGAAATCAATCCGGCCACCTATATCCTGCTGGCTGAGAGAGCGCTGGCCCGGGGCAATCCGGAAATGGCGCTTCACCATCTGACAAAGTGCGATCAGAGAACCGGGGACTGGTATTATGTCCAGGGCAGGGTGCTGATGGCGATGGATCAGTATGAATCCGCGCATCAGTCCTTCCGCGAGGCGGTCCGCCTCTGCCCGGAAAACAATGTATACCGCAGCGGCGCGCTGGCCGCGGCGGTGGCGCACCGGAAGGCCGGGACCCTGCAGGGCCGTGTCAGGAAAGCCTGGAAAAAAATCATCAAAAAGTAACGCGGATCCGGATTGCCGGATCTTTTTTTGCAAAAGCTGTTCGGACAGATGCGCAAAGGCTTGCAAAAACAGGGGAGAATGAAGTACAATATGCGGCTGAAAGGAGTGAAGTAAGGATGAAACTGACAAAGAAAATGGTGGCGGAATTCCTTGGTACCTTCGTACTGGTGTTTTTTGCCTGCGGCGCGGCGGCGGTGCTGGGCTGCAAAACGGACTCTGCGGACGCGGCGTATCTGCTGACCGCGCTGGCCTTTGGCCTGGTGATTGTGGCGATGGCGTATTCCATCGGCCAGGTTTCCGGATGCCATATCAATCCGGCTGTTTCCCTCGGCGTGCTGCTGAGCGGAAAGATGACGGTAACGGAGTTCTGCGGATACGTGGTGGCGCAGGTGCTCGGCGCGATTGCCGGCGCAGGCTGCCTTTCCGCGGTGCTGGGCGGCAATGCCAGCGGGCTGGGCGTCAATGGCCTGTTTGAGGGCAATGTGCTTGCTTCCCTGATCATCGAATGCATTCTGACCTTCGTGTTCGTGCTGGTGATCCTGGCGGTGACCTCCAAGGAGGAGTACAGCCGGATGGCGGGCCTGGTCATCGGGCTGACGCTGACGCTGGTTCATATCCTGGGCATCCACTTTACCGGCACCTCCGTCAATCCCGCCCGTTCCATCGGACCGGCCCTGTTTGTCGGGGGAGACGCGCTGGCCAATGTGTGGGTCTTCATCGTGGGACCTCTGGCGGGTGGCGCGCTGGCGGCGCTCTGCTGGAAATGGCTCGGAAAAGCGGAAAAGTAAGGCATGACGGATCAACGGTCCGGGGGCTGTGCAGCTGGCACGGCCCCGTTTTTGCATTCCGGGGAATCGTTGACGCTGGAAACGCGTTCCGGTATAATTGTCAGGACAAATGAATAGCCGGCGCATCTGCGCGGAAACGCGCGGCAGGCGGGCGGAATCGCTCTCCTGTCATGGGAACCGGGTGAAATTCCCGGACTTTCCCAGAAACCGTGAAGCGGACGACGGAGCACGGGATCCATGCATCTCAGCCATTGCGGCCATCCGGCCGTGAGAAGGAGCTCCAGGTAGGATGAGGCCAAGTCGGGAGACCTGTTTGCGCCGTGATTATCTTTCCCCTGGGGGTGGGAAATGCTATCTCGGCCGGGATGTGACCGGTTCGTTTTAGTGTTCCTCGGGGAGACGCGCCATCGGCGCGTCTCCCGCTGTTTCATTTGATCTTTTTCTTGAGGAGGGGTTCTGATGACCCGTAAAATGGTATCCCTGTTTCTGTGTGCTGCGCTGCTGTGCGCCTGCCTGCCCGCCCTGGGCGAAGGCCTGACTCTGACGGACATGACCGGCCGGGAAATCGTGCTGGAAAAGCCGGCGGAAAAGATCGTTGCGCTGACGGCTTCGGATGTGGAAATCATCTATGCGCTTGGCGCGGGCGATCTGCTGGTGGGCCGTGGCGAGTACTGTGATTATCCGGAGGAAGTGCTGGAAAAGCCGGTGGTGAAGTCCGGTGCGGAAACGAATCTGGAAGAAATTCTTGCCCTGGAACCGGACGTGGTGATCATGGCGACCATGGCGCAGACGAAGGATCAGGTGGAAGCGCTGGAAAAGGCCGGCGTAAAGGTCATTGTGTCGGATGCACAGAATCTGGAGGGCGTGTACACCGCCATTTCCATGATCGGTCAGATTACCGGAAAAAATGCTGAAGCGGATACGATCATCGGAGAGATGAAGGAAACGTTTGCTTCCGTGAAGGAAAAGGCGCAGAATACCGGAAAAACCGTTTACTTTGAGGTTTCTCCCCTGGAATGGGGCCTGTGGGCGGCCGGCAGCGGCACCTTTATGGATGAGCTGGCGGAGATCTGCGGCCTGACCAATGCCTTTGCCGATGTGGAAGGCTGGGGCGCCGTGACGGAGGAAGATGTGAAGGAACGCGATCCGGACTACATCGTGACCACGTCCATGTACTGGGGAGAAGGCCCCACGCCCGTGGAAGAAATCATGGGACGGAACGGATGGGACAGCCTGAAGGCCGTTCAGAACGGACAGGTTTTCAACGCGGACAGCAACGCGATCACCCGGCCGGGTCCCCGCCTGATGGATGCCGCGGTGGCGCTGTATGATTTCATCTCCGGCGCTGAGGCGGAAGCACCGGCGGCCTGACAGGCAGAGGGATCGTGCAGGTGGACGGTAAAAAAAATGCAGGGGGTGCCTTCCGCCTTTCGGAAGGCGCCTTCTGGCTTCTCTTGACGGTGACGGTTGCGGCGCTGTGTGTCAGCACGGGCAGCGTAGGCATTCCGCTGAAGGATGTGTGGAATGCTGTTTTTGGCCTGCCGGTATCCCGGGCGACATACGCGTCCATCGTGCTGTGGACGCGCCTTCCCCGGGTTCTGTGTGCCGGTCTCATGGGCGCGGCGCTTTCCGTGTGCGGCGCTGCGATGCAGGGGCTTCTCCGGAACCCGCTGGCGGACGGATCCACCCTGGGCGTCTCCTCCGGGGCGGCGCTCGGGGCGGCGCTGTCCATCGTGCTGGGCATTTCGGTGCCGGGCGCCGCGCTGGCGGGTCCGGCTGCCATGGCCATGCTCTTTTCCTTTGGTTCCCTGATGCTGATCCTGTTTCTGGCATGGGGCATGGACCGTTCTCTCGCGACCCACAACATCATCCTGATCGGCGTGATCTTTACGATGTTTGTTTCCAGCCTGCTGAGCCTGCTGATCACGTTCGCCGGGGACAAGCTGCATACGATCACCTACTGGACGATGGGTTCCCTGAGCGGCAAAAGCTATGAGCAGGTGATCCTGCTGGCCGCCGCGCTGCTGATCTTCGGAGGAGCGCTGCTGACCCGTGGGCGGGAGCTGAACGCCTTTGCCATCGGGGAGGAGAATGCGATGCATGTGGGTGTCCCCGTGAGAAGGACAAAGCTCCTGGTGATGATTTCCGCTTCGGCGCTGATCGGGGTCTGCGTATCCGTCGGGGGAAGCATCGCCTATGTGGGGCTGATCATTCCCCACATGGTTCGTCTGATTTCAGGGCCCAATCACCGGGTACTGCTGCCCCGGTCATTTTTTGCGGGCGCTGTTTTTCTGATGCTCGCAGACCTGGCCGCCCGGACGGTGCTCAGCCCGCTGGAGCTGCCGGTAGGCGTGATTACTTCGCTGATCGGTGCGGTGGTCTTTATCGTGATCTTTGTGCGGACCCGGAGAGGGGGGAGACTCTGATGCTGCGCGTGGAACATCTGTCCGTGTACTATGGCGATACGGCAGCAGTAAGGGATGTAAGCTTCTGCCCGGAGGCAGGGCAGTGGTGGATGATTGTCGGCCCGAATGGCGCAGGCAAGTCCACACTGGTGAAGGCGATGTGCCGCGGAATTCCCTTTACCGGAAAAGCGTATTTAAACGATGTGGAAATATCGGACCACTCAGGCGAGAACTTTGCCAGAAAAGTGGGTGTATTATCCCAAAATAACGGGCAAGTATATGGGTTTACTGTCGATGAAGTGGTATCAATGGGACGCTACGCATGGCGGGAAGGATATTTTCGTCCCCGGGATCGGGAAGGAGAGGAGAAGATCCGAAACGCGCTGGAAGCCACGGGGCTTCTGGGAATGCGGAAACGAAATCTGCTGACGCTTTCGGGTGGGGAAGTGCAGCGGGTTTTTCTTGCTCAGGTGCTGGCGCAGGATCCGCAGGTGCTGGTGCTGGATGAGCCGGCGAATCACCTGGATTTTCCGTTTCAGAAGCAGTTTTTTGACATGGTGCAGGCATGGCTGGCCCATCCGGGGCGTACTGTGATCACCGTGATGCATGATCTGACCATGGCCAGACGCTATGGGTCGCATGCCCTGCTGATGAACCGCGGGCAGGCCGTTGCTTCCGGCCCCGTGGAAGCGGTGCTGACCCGGCGGAATCTGGAAGAGGTGTATGGTATGGATGTATATGCCTGGATCCGGGAGAGCCTCCGGGCGTGGGAAGCGGAATAACCGGATGGTTGCTCCGGAACGCGGGGAATGGTACAATGTCATCAGTCGGACAGAACAACAGCGGTTTTTGCATCAGAAGGAGGGGATCGGATGAATCCGAAGGCGATGTATGCCATTTCCTACGGCCTGTTTGTGGTGACGGCGGCAGAGAACGGAAAGCACAATGGGTGCATTACGAATACGGTGATGCAGCTGACCGGGGATCCGTACCGGATTTCCGTCGCGGTCAACAAGAACAACCATACCTGCGGGATGATTGCGTCCAGCGGGCGGTTTACCGCCAGCGTGATTGCGGAAAACGCCACCTTTGACCTGTTCCGTCGTTTCGGGTTCCAGAGCGGACGGGATGTGGACAAGTTTGCGGGCTTCTCCGGGGCCTGGGCCGGGGAAAGCGGAATGATCGTGTTTGAAGGGACGAACGCGTGGATCGCGGCGGAGGTGGAGCAGGCGATAGACCTGGGAACGCACATGCTGTTTATCGGCAGGGTGACGGATATGGACGTGCTGAGCGATATGCCGTCCGTGACGTACGCGTATTACCTGGAGCATATCAAGCCGAAGCCGGAGAAGGTGGGGCAGACGGCCGACGGAAAAACGGTCTGGCGCTGCCGGATCTGCGGATATGAATACGTGGGAGAGGAACTGCCGGAAAACTTCATCTGCCCGATCTGCAAGCATCCGGCATCGGATTTTGAAAAGGTATGAATGTGCCGAATGAAGGAAATCATTGAGAGTATCGTCCGGCAGGGAGCGGGGAACCGCCGGGTGCTGGTGACGCTGGACGGGCCCTGCGCAACCGGAAAGACGACGCTGGCCGGGCGGCTGGCCCGGGAGCTGGGGGCCGGGGTGATCCATACGGACGATTTTGTGATCCCCCACGCGCAGAAAACCCGGGAACGGCTGGCCGTTCCCGGGGGAAACTGCGACGCGGAGCGCCTGGTGCGGGAGGTGGTTGCGCCCTTCCGGCGGGGCGATCCGGTCCGGTACCGCCGGTATAACTTCCGTGAGGATCGGATGATGCCGGCGGAGCAGCTGCCGGAAACCCGCTTCCTGATTCTGGAGGGAAGCTACTGCAACCTGCCGGAAATCCGGGCGTATGCGGATGTGCGGCTTTTCCTCGAGGCTTCCTGGGAAACGCGGATGGAAAGGCTCAGCGCGCGGGAAACGCCGGCGGCCCTGCAGATGTTCCTGGATCGGTGGATCCCGCTGGAGAACGCCTATTTCGAGGCGTATCATCTTCCGGATGATGGATGCCGGGTTATTCGGCAATGAAGGTGATGCTGACGGAGGCGTTGACGATCAGCTTGGCTGCCTGCACGACGGTTTCCGCGCCCATGTCCTGCGCTTCCTCCACGTCCAGCCCCCGGGCGGCGAAGTTGCTGACGGAATTGTCATAGCTGTATACGCCGATTTCGGACATCGATTCCATGCCGGTGATCTTCATCCCGGCAGCCTCCGCCAGAATTTGCGCCTTGGCCTTTGCCTCGGCCACCGCTTTTTTCAGGGACTCGGCCTTGGCGGCCTCCGTATCGGAGGCGGAGAAGGAAATGCCGTTGAGCGTATTGGCGCCGGCCGCGAAGGCGGTGTCAATCAGCGCGCCGATGCTGTCCATGTCCGTCGTTCGGATGGCCAGGGTGGACGTGGCGTTGTAGGCGGATATTTCCTCCTGCTCCTTGGAATAATCGTACATGGCGTAAATGTTCATGCAGTCCGTGTTGATGCACTCATCGCGGACGCCTTTTTCGGTCAGGGCCTTGCGGATGGCGGCGATGGCCGCATTCACCTGCTGCTGGGCCGTAAGCACATCCCGGTTCCGCGCGCTGACGCCGAGGGAGATGATTGCCGTATCGGCGCCGACCGGGGTTTCGCCGCTGCCGGTTACGGCGATTTTGGTTTCCGCCATGGCGGAGGACGCCGCCAGCAGCATCAGAGCGGTCAAAAGAGCGACTAATTTCTTCATCATGATTGAGACTTCCTTTCTCCTGCGCCGGTGGCGCGATTTCGGGCTCCATCCTATCTGACGAAACAGGCGGGGAAAAAGTTCCTGAAAAAAACGGAACATGCAATGAAGCATGCTCCGTTTTTTCGTCAAGGGTTCATACGCCCATAATCCGGGCGGCCTTCAGAATGCAGATCTGGGTTTTGGCATCGGAAATCTTTCCGTTCATCACGTCTTGCACCAGGTCCTTCAGCGGGATGGCGTGGACATCCAGGAACTCGTCCGCGTCCAGATGCCGGTCTCCCTTGTGCAGCCCGCGAGCGAGATACATGGAGATGTATTCATCGCTGTAGGCGGGAGCGGGATGCAGATCGCCGAGCTCCTGCCAGTCGTCCGCGGTGTAGCCGGTTTCTTCCCGGAGCTCCCGCTGGATGGCGGACATCCGGTTCTCGTCCGGCGCGTCCAGCTTCCCGGCGGGGATTTCCAGAATCACCCGGTCCAGCGGATAGCGGTACTGACGCTCCATGATGACCTTCCCGTCATCCGTGACGGGGATGACACAGACGGCGCCGATATGCCGGATCACCTCGCGGACGGCTTCATTGCCGTTGGGCAGGCGAACCATGTCCCGCTTCACGTTCAGTACGACGCCGTCGAAGATATCCTCGGAGGTGGTCCGGACCTCGCGCAGGCGGGCGTTCTCCTGATTGGCATCAAATGTCATGGCGCTTACTCCTTCGGCTGAATCGTGGCCTTGATGCGGCGAACGCCGGCAGAGGAGGATTCTTCCTTCCGGATCTTGAAGGATCCGAGCTCGCCCGTATGGGTGGCATGGGGACCGCCGCAGATTTCGAAGGAATAATCGCCCATCTTGTAGGTGCGCACCCGCTCGCCGTACTTGTTCTCGAACAGGCCGATCGCGCCCTTTTCCTTGGCTTCCGGCACGGTCATTTCCTCGCAGACCACCGGCACATCGGCATCGATGGCCTCGTTGACCAGGCGCTCCACCTCGGTCAGCTCCTCCGGCGTCATCTTCCGGCCGAAGCTGAAGTCAAAGCGCAGGCGCTCCGCGGTGATGTTGGAACCCTTCTGGGCGACCTCGTCTCCCAGCACCTTGCGCAGGGCAGCGTGAAGCAGATGGGTCGCGGTATGCAGCCGGGCCGTTTCTACGCTGTGATCCGCCAGGCCACCCTTGAATTTCTGATCGGCGCCCTGATGGCTCAGCTCCTGGTGTTTCTTGAAGCGCTCGGCAAAGTCCGCCTCATCGATGGTCATGCCCTTTTCCGCGGCCAGCTCCCGGGTCATTTCGATCGGGAAGCCATAGGTGTCGTAGAGCTTGAAGGCGCTGCGACCGTCCAGCGTGGACAGGGAAGCAAGCCGCTCGCGGATCAGGGACTCCAGCTTCGCGGCGTCTCCGCTGCTGGCGGCCTCGATCATGGGCTGGTTCTCCGGCATGGGGCGGAGCTTCTTCGTCTGCGCCATCTCCCGGGCGACGGCGACCTTGTCGTCCGCAGCCAGAATGCTGCTCAGCAGCTCCCGGGTCCGGCACACGTTTTCATAAACCTTGTCGAATTCCTTTTCGCCCTGCTTCAGCGTCCGGGCGAAGCGCGCCTCCTCCAGCTGCAGCTGCTCCAGCACGAAGGCGGAGTTCCGCTCCAGCTCCGGATACACGTCCTTGTACTGGTCGATGATCACCCTGGCGATTTCCACGGTGAAGCCTTCGGCCATGCCCAGCTGCATGCCGTAGCGGACGGCACGGCGGATCAGCCGGCGCAGGATGTATCCCTGGTCCGTGTTGGAGGGGCTGACGCCCCGGTCGTCTCCCAGGATGAAGGTGGAGGTGCGCATATGGTCCGCGATGATGCGGAAGGCCTTGGTATCCGCGTCGTTCTTCCCGTATTCCTTGCCGCTCAGCTCGCTGATCTTGGCCAGAATGCCGGCAAAGGCGTCGATTTCATAGACGCTCTTCTTGCCGTTGAGCACCAGGATCGTCCGCTCCAGGCCCATGCCGGTGTCCACGTTTTTCTTCGCCAGGGGTTCGTACTTGCCCTCGGCGGTCTTGTTGTATTCCATGAACACGTCGTTCCAGATTTCCAGATAGCGGCCGCAGGAGCAGGCGGGGGAGCAGTCCGGCCCGCAGGGCTCCTTGTCGGTGATGATGAACAT
>CAMOYA010000011.1 GCA_946629635.1 uncultured Clostridia bacterium | reverse complement strand
ATCGCGCGCGCACTCCTCTGTATGTGATCTGTTACCCAAATCGAAGATTTGGACAGATCAGCACGCGGACGGAATTCCCGTCTCGTGTACTGTACGCGGCAGCGCCCCCGGACCCGTTCGGGTCCATTCTATAAAATATAGAATGAAAACAAGCTTTATCTGGGGGCTTTCCGATCGCCCCCAGACCCCTTCGGCCCGATCGCTTTTGGGACCTCTTGGGGTTCCAAAGGGATCATTGAGTCTGTATTGGCTGTTCTTCCTGTACCGGAGGGACGGGAAGAATGCTGGTGACGGTGTCGTCGAGGATGGCCATGACGGTGGGCATTCCCTTGCCGCTGCGGTTCTGGAGAAGGACTTCGGCTTTGGAGAGCTTCGTCATGGGGCTGCGGGTCTGGAAGATCAGGAGGCTCGAGTCTTCATCCTCGGGGAGGACCGCGAAACCGGTGACCTCCCGGCCGTTGGAACCGTTCTTGTTGAAGTAGAAGCAGCGGACGCCCTTGCCGCTCCGGTTCTGGGGTTCAAAGTCGATCTGGGGGATGCGCTTGGCCCATCCGCGTTCGGAGAAGAGCACCACCTCATCTTTCCGGGAAAGCTGGGAGAACCAGAGGATTTCATCCCCGGTATCAACGGCCATGGCCTTGACGCCGGCGGCTGTACGGCCCTGGACGGGGACGGTTTCGAGCGGGAAACGGATGCTCATGCCGCCCCGGGTCACGAGGAGCAGATCATCCTGCGTTTCGGCGATCTGAATGCCGAGCAGGGCATCATCCTTCTTCAGGGAGAGGGCGGGGTACTTCCGGGAGCGGACATCGTAATCCGCGGCGGCGGTGCGCTTGATCATGCCGCGTTTCGTGATGAACAGGAAATCCGGGAGATCCTTCATTTTACCCGGCGCGCAGGTGAGCATCAGCAGCGCCTGCTCGCCTTCCTCCAGGCCGGCCAGGACGCCGGAGAGGAGCTGGCCGCGATCCTTCGGCCTGCACTCCGCCAGCCTGCCCACCTGCACCGGGTAGCAGTTGCCCAGGTCGGTGAAGATATAGAGATTCTCGGCGGTGGTGGTGTCAAAGCGGAAGCGGGGGCTGTCCTCCAGGCTTTCCTCCACCGTGGGAAGCGGATTCCGCTTCAGGGTTGCGGGGGAGAAGCGCTTGAGGTAACCGCTGCGGGTGTAGACGATGACTGCGTCCTCAGCGACGGGCGTATTGTCCGGCAGTTCGACAGGGGTATCGTCCGGCGCCTCGAGGGTCGTGCGGCGCTCGTCCGCATACTGATCCGCGATCGTTTCCATTTCCTTGCGGATGACATCGGTCAGCTTCCGGTCGCTCTTCAGGATGCCCTCCAGGCGGCTGATGAGCTTCAGCACATCCGCGTATTCCTTCCGCAGGGCTTCGATCTCCAGATTGGTCAGCCGCTGGAGACGCATGTCCAGAATGGCCTGGGCCTGGATCTCCGACAGGGCGAAGCGCTCCATCAGGCCGACGCGGGCATCCTTCGGGCTCTTGCTGGCGCGGATCAGGGCGATGACCTCGTCCAGATTGTCCAGCGCGATCATCAGGCCCTCGAGGATATGGGCCCGGGCCTTCGCCTGCTTGAGCTCGAACTCCGTACGGCGGGTGACGACCTGCTTCTGATAGGTGATATAGTGGGCGATGAGATCCTTCAGGCTCAGCTGCACCGGCTTGCCGCCGGCGATGGCGACCATGTTGACGCCGAAGGTGACCTGGAGATCGGAATACTTGTAGAGATACGCCAGTACGCGCTGGGGATCCACATCCCGCTTCAGCTCGATGACGGCGCGCATGCCGGTCCGGTCGCTCTCGTCCCGGATATCGTAGATTCCGCCGAGGGCCGCCTTCTTCTCCTCGGAGAGCTTCTGGATCTTCTCCAGCATGGCGGACTTGTTGATCTGATACGGAATCTCGGTAATGACGAGCAGCTTGCGTCCGGCGGAACCGTCCTCCACGTGTACCCGGGCGCGGAGGGTCAGCTTGCTGCGGCCGGTTTCATAGCCGCGGCGGAGCTCTTCATTGGCCAGCAGGATGCCGCCGGTCGGGAAGTCCGGCCCGGGCATGATGGCCAGCAGGTCATCGAGGGAAATATCCGGATTTTCCATCTGGGCGACGACGGCACGAACCGCCTCGCCCAGGTTATGGGTCGGGATATTGGTGGCCAGGCCGACGGCGATGCCGTTGGCGCCGTTGACCAGCAGGTTCGGGAAACGGGAGGGGAGCATGTCCGGTTCCTTCAGGGTATCGTCAAAGTTGAGCCGGAAGGGAACCGTGTCCTTCTCGATATCCCGGAGCATCTCCATGGCCAGGGGCGTCATTCTCGCCTCGGTATACCGCATGGCGGCGGCGCTGTCCCCGTCGATGGAGCCGAAGTTGCCATGGCCGTCGACGAGCGGGGCGCGCATGGAGAAATCCTGCGCCATGTGCACCAGGGCGCCGTAGACCGAGGAATCCCCGTGGGGGTGATATTTACCCAGGCAGTCGCCGACGATACGGGCGCACTTGCGGTGCGGCTTGTCCGGCGTGTTGCCCAGCTCCATCATGGTGTAGAGGATCCGGCGCTGGACGGGTTTGAGCCCGTCCTCCACCCGCGGCAGGGCGCGCTCGAGGATGACGTGTTCCGCATAGGGCATCATGCTGTTGTGCATGACGTCCTCCATGTTGGTATCCAGAATCCGGGAAGGATCATCCTTCACGATGGGCTTTTCCGGCTGTTTCTTTCCCGCCATGGATTACACGCCTCCTTCCGCCAGCGCCGCGGACAGAACGGAAGCGTTCTGCTGATCCGGCAGCTCGAAATTGTCCGGCCGGTTGAAATCGGCATGCTCCGAGATGTAGTCCCGCCGGGGCTCGACTTTGTCGCCCATGAGGACGGTGGTCAGCCGGTCCACCAGCGCGGCGTCCTCGATGGACACGCGCATGAGCTTGCGCTGGGACGGATCCATCGTGGTTTCCCAGAGCTGCTCCGGGTTCATCTCGCCCAGCCCCTTGTACCGCTGCAGCGTGTATCCCTTGCCGACGGCCTTCGTGGCTTTGGAAAGCTCCCGGTCGTCATAGGCGTAGATCACCTTCTGGCCCTTCTGGACCTTATAGAGCGGCGGCATGCCGATATACACATGGCCGTGGGTGATCAGATCCTTCATATAGCGGAAGAAGAAGGTGAGCAGGATGGCGCGGATGTGGGCACCGTCCTGGTCCGCATCGGAGAGGATGATGACCTTGCCGTACTTGAGATTGTCGAGGGTAAAGCTCTCATCAATCCCCGCGCCGAGGGCGGTGATCAGGGAGCGGTATTCCTCGTTGGCCAGCACCTGGTCCAGATGCTTCTTTTCGACGTTCAGCGGCTTTCCGCGGAGGGGAAGAATCGCCTGGAACCGCCGGTCCCGCCCCTGCTTGGCGCTGCCGCCGGCGGAGTCGCCCTCGACGATGAAAAGTTCGTTGTCCTCCCATTTTCTCCCGGTGCAGCTGGCGAGCTTGCCGACCAGCGGCGCGGCTTCGAGCTGGCTGGCCTTGCGGGAATTGTCCCGCGCCCGGCGGGCGGCCTCCCGGGCCTGGGCGGCGCGGACCGCCTTGGTGATGATGGCGGAGGCGGTCTCCTGATTCTTCAGGTTATCCAGCCAGTCCTGCAGGGTCTGGGTGATGATGGCCTCGACGGCGGGGCGCACTTCGCTGTTGCCCAGGCGGCCCTTCGTCTGCCCCTCGAACTGGGGATTCTTGACCATCGTGGTCAGGACGCAGGAGAGGCCCTCGCGGAAATCCTCGCCGGAAAGGTTGTTGTCCTTTTCCTTCAGGAAGCCCATCTTCCGGGCATAATCGTTGAAGCACTTGGTGAAGGCCGCCTTGAAGCCGGTCTCATGCGTGCCGCCCTCGGGGGTGTTGATATTGTTGACATAGGAGAAGAGGCTCTCCGTGTATCCGTCGGTATACTGGATGGCGGCACGGCAGATGACCGTGTCCCTCCGGCCCTCCAGATAGATGATATCCTCGGCCAGCGGGGTCTTTCCGGCGTTCAGATAACGCACATAATCCGAGATGCCGCCGTCGTAGCAGAAGACACGGGTCCGGCTGTCCGCGTCCGGAAGGCGTTCGTCCGTAAAGGTGATGCGGATGCCCTTGTTCAGATAGGCCAGCTCCTGCAGACGGCGGGAAACGGTTTCCGTATTGAAGCGCACATCCTCGAAGATCTCATCGTCCGGCAGGAAGCGGACGAGGGTTCCCTTTTTCCGGGTGTTGCCGACGACCTCGAGGGGCCCGGTCGGGATCCCGGCTTCGATCTTGTGGGTCACCGGATCGGTGGTCGAGGTAAAGGACATGCGGTAATGGGTCCAGTTCAGAAAAACATCGACGGTCAGCCATTTGCTCAGGGCGTTGACGACGCTGGCGCCGACGCCGTGCAGGCCGCCGGAATAATCGTAATTGTCGTTGTTGAATTTGCCGCCCGCGTGCAGCACGGTGAAAATCACCTGCACCCCGGGGACCTTCTGGGTCGGGTGCAGATCCACCGGCATGCCGCGTCCATTGTCCCACACGCTGGCGGATCCGTCCTTATGCAGGGTAACGGTCACCTCGTCCGCAAAGCCGTTGGCCGCTTCGTCAATGGCGTTGTCCACAATTTCCCAGAGCAGGTGATGCAGACCGCGGGAGGAGGTGGTCCCAATGTACATGCCGGGGCGCATCCGGACGGCCTCCAGGCCTTCGAGCACCTGGATGTTCCCGGCGTTATAGGTTTGCGATGCCAATCAGTTCACTCCTTGCCTGAAAATGTCTGCAAACAGACATGATATTATACCATAAAATGGGCCTCAGAGGAAGAGAAAACACAATATTTTGTAACGCTTGACAGATTTCGGGGAAGTGCGCATAATGGCGATATGCTATACTGGCTGATGGAATTGTCTTTCGGGATTGCTTCATCAGATGTATGAATCAGAGGAGGAGAGTGCGCATGAAGCGCTTGCTGGCGATATGGATGTGCCTGAGCCTGCTGCTGGGCGGAATCGGCCTGGCCGCGGCGGAGGAGACGGAAGAGGCGGTCGAGGTTTCCGAGGAGCAGGATGCGGAGGTCCGCAGCCTGGACGAGGAGGATGACAGCATCTATGAGGTGACGGGCAAGGTCTTCCCGGAACCGACGGCGAAGGATTTCTCGAAAGATTCTCAGCCGGTGTTTACGGGGACGCTGCGCGCGGGATACAGCGTATTCAGCGAGATGAGCGTTGAATCCAGGCGCGTGGTCAGCTCCGTCAGCTATACCTCGAAGGTGGATATCCTGTATATGGGCCTGCAGTGGGCCATCGTCCGGAAGGACGGGAAGATCGGATATGTCAAGCGGGAATGGCTGGAGAAGGAATCCATCGTGGCACTGGATCCGGTAAACACGCCGCCCTTCAATGTCCAGAAGCATGCCTATATCGCCACGACGGCGACGGCGTGCCATGTGCGCAAGACGATGGATCCGGCCCGGGGAGACGGGGATGACGGAAACAACTGGGTGATCCTGAAGGCCGGGACGAACATCACGATTCTGCAGTTCTATGAAGGCTGGGCGATGGTGAACTACATGCGCAGCTACGGATATATTGATCCGGCGGAGCTGACGGATCTGATTCCGGTGGCACCGACGGATGAGGTGCTGTTTGAGGACAGCCCGATCGCCGCGTATACAAGCTATTACAAGATGGTGCAGACGGAGAGCAATATCAGCCGGATTCACAATATCCGGAAGGGATGCGAATACATTTCCCGGACGCTGCAGCCCGGCGAGCTTTTCGACGCGAACAAGATCATGGGGCCGTATAACCGGAGCAAGGGATATGAGCCGGCGCCGGTGATGATCGAAGGAAAGACGGTGCCGGGATACGGCGGAGGCACCTGCCAGGTGTCCAGTACGCTGTACAATGTACTGATCCAGCTGCCGAAGATCAATATTCTTTACCGCCGGCCGCACGGGGGAAACGGGGCAAGCTATCTGCCGATTCACTGCGATGCCGCGGTGGGAAACGCAAGTCTGAATCTGAGATTTGAGAATGGGTATGATTTCCCGATCCGGATTGAGGCGATGAGCAATGACGACGGGGCGCTGTCCATCAGAATTTATAAGGATTGATGGGCGAAAGAAAAACTCCCTTTCGGGGAGCTTTTCTTTCGCCTTTTTTATGCCTTGCAGTAGTACTTGTCAACGTTGTTGTACATGAGCTTGCGGGTGAGGAAGCAGAGGATGGCGAGGATTCCGGCGAGGGCGCCGAAGACCGGCCAGAGGCCCCAGCCCGCGTCGATCATGAAATAGGTGATGATTGCCAGCAGGGCCAGCACCGCCCAGGAAATCAGCATCGAGATCAGCACACCGAAGTTCTGTTTGACGGCTTCCTGCTCCGTGACCCAGTCCAGCTTCGGCTTTTTCACATCCCGGGAGAGCGCCAGCATCGCGCCCATGTACGCGAACTCCATGCAGAGCACCAGGGCCAGCAGCACCGGCAGCAGGCTCGCGGGGAACATGATGGCCAGAGCGATTCCGGCACAGATGACGCCGATCAGGGAAAGCCCGTAACCGACGGTGAACTTCGCCCGGATCAGGGTGCGCGGAGAAATCGGCAGGCCGATCAGGAAACCGTGGCCCTTGCCCTCACGGGTGACGGAGGTGGACAGCGCCGGGTTCATGCCGGACATGTAGGCCATGACCGCCGCGATGATGGCCATGACGAGGGCGGGATTCAGCTGCTGGAAGACCGTCTGGAGGGTTTCGCCGTTATCGCCCATATTCCGACCGATCATTACGCCCATCATGATGACCATCAGCAGCGGCATGAAGGCGATGGGCAGCGTGTTCGTGGCATAGGAGGGAACGCGGATGATCTGGAGAAACTCACGCTTGACGCAGGCTTTGAAGGCGCTGGATCCCTGGAAGGAACCGGCTTTGATGCCCTTTTTGGACCGGGATTCCGGCGTTTCGGACTGCAGGAGGCTCAGCTTCCGGTAGGGATAGCCCATCAGCCATACGGTGATGCCGGCTGCAGCCAGGCTGACCGCCACGTACAGGGCGAGCTGTCCCCAGTCACCGAGCATGCCCTCGACGGCCCACTGCGCCGGCGGGAACATGGTGGATACGTTTTTGATCATCTCGCTGTTGTTCATCACCAGCTGCTGGACCATTTCCCCGCCATCGGCGCTGTCGCCGGTAATGGCGCCCAGGTTCATCATCAGGATCATATAGAGCACGAAGAAGATGAACCCGCCAACGGTCATGATCAGCTCCCGCTTTTTCCAGAGGGCGGAAAGCCGGATCAGCAGCGCGGAGATGAAGGTAACGATGCAGATCGGCAGCACGGACACCAGCAGCCAGACCAGCACCATGCGCAGGTAGAAGTCCGCGCCGACGCCGAGGCGGATACCGTACTGAATGCAGGCCGGGAGCAGGATGACCGCGTCGATCAGCGTTTCCGAAATCCAGACCTGGAGGAGCCTGGCGCTGAGCACCGTGCGCGGCTTAATCGGCAGGGCGGCGATGAACGTATTGTCCCGGCCGAGATAGAGGCTGCTCATGATGAAGAAGAAGGCCATGACCAGGGTACCGGCTGTGGCCAGGACAACGGCCATGGTGATCAGCAGGTACGCCATGCCGGAGGGCACGAGCACGTCGAGCATCTTCTGCTCAACGATGAAGAGAATCGCACCGAGGTAAACGATCAGGAACAGGATGGCGAAGGCCATGCCGATGGTTTTGCCCTTCTTTTCCTTCATGGCGGTCTTCAGGTTCCGGGGCTTGAGATCCGCGTAGCGGCTGATGAGCTGCAGCTTGAGCAGCGGAAGGAATCCTGTCATTGATCCTCGCCTCCGTCTCCCGTCAGCTCCAGGAACAGCTCTTCCAGGCTGGCACCGACTTCGCCGGAGCGCAGCTCCTCCAGCGTGCCCTGGGCCTTGAGCGAGCCGTGATCGATCACGCCGATGCGGGTGCACAGCTTTTCAGCAACCTCCAGCACGTGGGTGGAGAAGAAGACGGTGTTGCCCTCCCGGCAGTGACGGATCATCTCTTCCTTCAGCAGGTGCGCTGCCCGGGGATCCAGACCGCCGAGGGGCTCGTCCAGAATCCAGACCGGGGGATTGTGGATCAGGGCGCCGATGACGACCAGCTTCTGCTTCATGCCCTTGGAGTAGGAGCGAACCTGATTGTTGATCGCGTCCTCGAGGGAGAAAATATCCAGATACTTCTCGATATGATTCTTCCGCTGGGCCGCGCTGACCTGATATACGTCGGCCATGAAGTTCAGGTATTCCATGCCGGTCAGCCGGTCGTACAGATCGTTTCCGTCGGGAACGAAGCCGATCCGGCGCTGGGCCTCCAACCGGTCCGTGTCCATCCGGTGACCCGCCATGGTGACGGTGCCTTCATCCGGCGTGAGGATACCGGTCATGAGCTTGATGGTGGTGGTTTTGCCGGCACCGTTGGGGCCGATGAAGCCGAAGAGTTCGCCGCCTTCGACGGTCAGGGTCAGATCATCAACGGCTTTGGTCTTGTTTTTCGCGTAGGTTTTGGTTACGTGGCTGATTTCGATCATGTTTGAAATTACCTCCTTCGACGACCGTACAAATCCTGCCCTTTGATGCGACCAATACATCTGAGTCAAGGGAATTTCGCGTCTGCGGGCCAGGGAATCGCGCGCGCACCGCGCACGGGACGACCGGGGCTTAGCTGTGCATGTGATCCGTTTCCCCAATCACGGATTTGGACGGATTATCATCCGATCACTCCACCGTAAGGCCGCACTGTGGCCTTCACGCCCATGGATCTTCGGTCGCCTCTCTCTATATGGGTGGCCGGCAAAAAACATCGTTTTACCGGAACGATGACAGTTTACCATATTCTGCAAAAAAATAAAATGTCCGTACAACGCGAATTAGGTCTTTCTATTGTTCTTATTCCGGTGAAATTGGGTGACAAGATGGGGGATTGGTAGTAAAATAACAGATACAGGAGGTGCCTCGGCATGAAGAAAAGATGGATTTGTTTGATTGCTGCGTTGATGATGCTGGCTTTGGGCGGAACGGCTCTGGCGGAGCGGGCGCCGGAGGGCTGGAAGGAAATCAGCCTGCCGGACAGCGCATGCACCATCATGGTGCCTTCCGAGATGGAATATGACGGGCCCTATGAGCCGGACGGGAGCGAGTTTGCCTGGCTGAGCGAGAAGCTGGGGCTGGAGCTGGACTTCTTCTGCTATGATGCGCAGGGTACGACGCTGGACGCGATCCGCGACGCGCTGGCCCAAAGCGGCCAGGAAGTGGTCGTGACCCGGATCGGGGATACGGATATGGTCGTCTATCGGATTGAAACGGACGATCCGGTCCGCCGGTGCATCGGATATGTTTTCCTGGACGGGAGAAAGGTTCAGGAAATCTCCTTCTGGTATGCGAACCAGACGGCGGCGGACATGACGAAGACAATCATGGAAAGCTTTAAAGGAACGGGAACGGTATGAGTTTTACCCATCTGCATCTGCACACTGAATACAGCCTGCTGGACGGAGCGTGCCGGATTCAGCCGCTGGTGAAGCGGCTGAAGGAGCTTGGCATGGACTCCTGTGCCATTACCGATCACGGCGTGCTTTACGGCGTGATCGATTTTTATACCGCGATGACGGATGCGGGCATCAAGCCGATCATCGGCTGCGAGGCCTATGTCTGCCGGGACCGGAAGGACAAATCCGCCATGGGCCGGGAGAACAGCCATCTGATCCTGCTTTGCGAAAACAACACGGGATACCAGAACCTGATGTACCTGATCAGCGAGGGCTTTCTGACCGGATATTATTACAAGCCCCGGATCGACTACAACCTGATCCGGGAGCATCATGAGGGCCTGATCTGCCTGAGCGCCTGCCTGAGCGGCGATCTGCCGAAGATGCTGCTGAACGGGCAGAACGGGGACGCGCACGCCTATGTGCGGGAGATGCAGGAGATCTTCGGGAAGGATCACTTTTATATCGAGCTGATGGATCACCGGCTGCGGGACGAGAAGACCGTTCTTCCGAAGCTGATTGCGCTGGCACGGGAGATGGACGTGCCGATGGTGGCGACGAACGACTGCCATTACCTGGAGCAGAAGGATGCACCGGCGCAGGAAGTGCTCATGTGCATTCAGACGGGCAAGACCCTGGCGGACGATCAGCGGATGCGGATGGAAACCGGGGAGCTGTACGTCAAGAGCGAAGCGGAGATGCGGGAACTGTTCAAAAATGTGCCGGAGGCGGTGGATCGGACGCAGGAGATTGCGGCGCGGTGCAACGTGACCTTCGAATTCGGCGTGACCCGCCTGCCGCATTACCCGGTGCCGGAGGGCGAGACGGCGGACAGCATGCTGCGCAGGCTCTGCGCGGAGGGAATGGCCCGGCTGTATCCGGATGCCGGGAAGGAGGACGAGCCCTGGAAACGGCTGGAATATGAGCTCTCGACGATTGAGCACATGGGCTATGTGGACTACTTCCTGATCGTATGGGACTTCATTCATTACGCCAAGTCCCAGGGAATCATGGTCGGACCGGGGCGCGGCAGCGGCGCCGGATCCATCGTGGCCTATACGCTGGGAATCACGATGCTGGATCCGCTGAAGTACCAGCTGCTGTTTGAACGCTTCCTGAATCCGGAACGGGTGACGATGCCGGATATCGACGTGGACTTCTGCTACGAGCGGCGGCAGGAAGTGATCGACTACGTGGCGCGGAAATACGGCGCGGATCACGTGAGCCAGATCATCACCTTCGGCACGATGGCTGCCCGCGGCGTGGTTCGCGATGTGGGCCGGGTGCTGGGCATGAGCTATCAGGAGACGGACGCGGTGGCCAAGGCCGTGCCGATGGACCTGGGAATCACGCTGGAAAAAGCGCTGAACCTGTCCCCGATGCTGCGCCAGATGTATGACGAGCAGCCCCGGGTGAAGGAACTGATCGACACGGCGATGACGCTGGAGGGGATGCCGCGGCATGCCTCGACCCATGCGGCCGGCGTGCTGATCACCGGAAAGCCGGTGGTGGAGTTCGTTCCGCTGCAGCGGAATGACGAAGTGATCACAACCCAGTTCCCGATGGGCGTGATAGAGCGGCTGGGCCTGCTGAAGATGGACTTCCTCGGCCTGCGGACGCTGACGGTAATCCGCGACACGCTGGACATGATGAAGGAAGCGGGCGTCACGATGACGCCGGAGGAAATCCCGCTGGATGATCCGAGCGTATATGAGATGATCGCCCGGGGCGATACGGAGGGCGTGTTCCAGATGGAAGGCGCGGGCATGACCGGCTTCCTGACGAACATGAAGCCGACCTGCTTTGAGGATATCATCGCCGCAATCTCCCTGTACCGGCCGGGACCGATGGATTCGATTCCCCGATACATCGCCGGGAAGATGGATCCGTCGAGCGTCCGGTACAAGACGGAAAAGCTGCGTCCGATTCTGGACGTGACCTATGGCTGTATGGTGTACCAGGAGCAGGTGATGCAGATCGTCCGCGACCTGGCAGGATACAGCTATGGCCGAAGCGACCTGGTGCGCCGGGCGATGGCAAAGAAGAAGCACAAGGTGATGGACGAGGAGCGGGAAATCTTCGTCAACGGGATGAAGGACAAGGATGGCAACATCACCGTTCCCGGGTGCGTGCGCAACGGCGTCCCGGCGGATATTGCCAACGAGATCTATGACGAGATGATCGCCTTCGCCAGCTATGCCTTCAACAAATCGCATGCCGCGGCTTACGCGGTGGTCGCGATGCAGACGGCCTGGCTGAAGCGGTATTATCCGGTGCAGTTCATGGCCGCGATGCTCAACAGCGTGCACGGCAACACCGGCAAGATCGCCGGATACATCCAATACTGCCGCGGCCGGGGAATCTCCGTGCTGCCGCCGCATGTGAACCGCAGCCGGTGGAAGTTTGCCGTGGACCGGGATGCGGCAGGGAAGGATGCAATCCTCTTTGGCATGAGCGCGATCAAGAGCATCGGCGAGAACGCCGCGAAGGCGATCATGCGGGAGCGGGATGCGAAAGGTGCGTACCGGGATATCTTTGACTTCTGCCGCCGGATCGATACGATGGAGTGCAACAAGCGCGTGACGGAGAGCCTGATCAAGGCCGGCGCGTTTGACGGGCTGGGCGCGAACCGGCCGCAGATGCTCGCCGTTTATGACATGGCGATGGACGCAAACCAGTCGATCCGGAAGAAGAACGTGGCCGGCCAGGTGAGCCTGTTCGACATGCTGGGCGAGGATGAGCCTGCCCTGGCCGGGGCGGAGATCCGGATCCCGATGATTCCGGACTGCGAACCGAAGGTCAAGCTGCAGATGGAGAAGGATGCGGCAGGGGTTTACATGACGGGGCATCCGCTGGACGAATACCGGGAGGTGCTCAAAACCCTGCCCTGGACGGCGGCGAAGCTGGAGGAGGAGAACGAGGAGCCGGAGCCGGGGCATCCGCTGGACGGGATGTATGTGGACATGGCCGGCATCCTGACGGAAGTGAAGGGAAAATCGACAAAGAAGGGGGATTACATGGCCTTCGTGACGCTGGAGGACATGACGGGATCGGTGGAGAGCCTGGTATTCCCCCGGGTGTTTGAGCGGTATCAGGGGCTGCTGCGGGAAGACGAGGCAGTGGTGATCAGCGGGAAGATCAGCGTGCGGGAAGAGGAAGCGCCGAAGCTGCTGGCGGAACGGATCACGCGGCTGGATGCATGGAAGCCCGGCGGAGGCACCGAGGCGATGCCCGGCGCCGCCGCCGGCAAGGCGAAGCCGCCGATGACGGATGCGCAGCTGGCGGCGAAGGCGGAGAAAAAGCTGTTCCTCCGGCTGAGCCGGAAGGACATGGACCGGGCGCAGGCGCTGCTGGCGCTGGACGCGGGGGAGATTCCGGTGTATATGCATATTCCGGAGGAGAAGATGACGCTGCTGTGCCCGCGGTCGGCGTGGAGCAGCGGAAGTGACAGGACGCTGGAGAGGCTGAAGGGTGAGTTCGGGGAGAGTAATGTTGTATTAAAATGATCGAACTGGAACATGTGACAAAGCGGTACGGGCAGGTAACGGCGCTGCGGGATGTATCGCTGCGGGTCGGGGAACGGGAGTGCGTGGGGCTGCTGGGGCGCAACGGCGCCGGCAAGACCACGGCCCTGAACCTGATGACCGGATACTTTCCGCCGGACGAGGGACAGGTGCGCATCGGCGGCCTGTCCATGCTGGAGCATGCCCGGGAATGCAAGCGAAAGATCGGCTATCTGCCCGAGAAGCCGCCGCTGTACGACGAGATGACGGTGGAAAGCTACCTTCGGTTCGTATGCGAGCTGCGCGAGGTGGCCCGGGCGGGGATTCCCGCACATGTGAGCGAAATCCTGGCGCTGTGCGGGCTGGAGGAAGTTCGCGGAAGGGTGCTGGGCCATCTGAGCAAGGGATACCGCCAGCGGGCTGGCATTGCCCAGGCGCTTTGCGGATCGCCGGATGTGCTGATTCTGGATGAGCCCACGGTCGGGCTGGACCCGAAGCAGACGGTGGAAATCCGCGAGCTGATCCGGGCGCTGGCCGGGGAGCATACCGTGATTTTTTCCAGCCACATTCTGTCAGAGGTGCAGCAGCTGTGCTCCCGGGTGATCATCCTGAACGAAGGCAGGATGGTGCGGGACTTTGACCGGAGAATGCCGGAAAATGGGCTGTGCCGAATCCGGGTGAAGATTGCCGGAAAAGAGGAGACGGTGATTGCGGCGCTGAAGCGGATGGATCCGGAGATTGCGGTGGAGCAGCTTCCGGCGGAGGAAAGCGGGATCGTCGGGGCCAGGCTGTGTGTTTCAGGAGATGCAGCAGAGGCAGTGCCGAGGGTTTTCCGGATGCTGGCGGCCAGCTCTCTGCCGGTGATGATGATGGCGGAGGAAAGGGAGAGTCTGGAGGATGTGTTTCTGCGGGAAACACAGTAGTATATTTTTATGAGGGCGATTTTCAAGCGAGAGATGCAGGGGTATTTTTACACGCCCGTGGGGTATGTTTTCCTGGGGGTGTTTCTGACTGTGTCCTCCGTGCTTTTCTATCTTTCAATCATGAGCCAGCGAAGCGGAGATCTGCCGGCCTTCATCGGCCAGATGAGCTATCTGTGGATGCTGCTGAGCCCCGTGCTGACGATGCGGCTGCTGGCGGAGGAACGGCAGAAGAAGACGGATCAGCTGCTGATGACCAGTCCGGTTTCCCTGCCGGGAATCGTGCTGGGGAAGTATCTTGCGGCAGTGGCCGTGCTGATGGCTGCAGCGGTGCTGACGCTGCTTTATGTGCTGATCGTTGGCATCTACGGACGGATCTATCCGGCGGAGCTGGCGGTGAACTATCTGGGCTTTATTCTGCAGGGGTGCGCCTTTGTTGCACTGGATCTGTTCCTCAGCGGCTGTGCCGCGACGCCGGTGACGGCGGCGGTGCTGGCCTTTGGCGCCAACTTTCTGCTCTGGATTCTGGACCTGCTGGAGACGGCGGTGCGCGTGAACTGGATTTCGGAAGTGCTCCGCTTCATGTCCCTGTACAGCCGGAACGAGTCCTTCCTGATGGGACAGCTGAGCATCGCCGGAATCATCTATGATCTGTCGTTCATTGCCGTATTCCTGGCGCTGACCGTCTTCCGGCTGGACCGGAAGCGGATCGGGAGGTGAGCGCGATGAAGAAGGCAGGGAAACCGAACCGGAACCGGTCGGCAAAGCTGCGGACCGGAGGCGCTTCCGCGCTGATGCTGGTGATTCTGATCGCTGCGCTGATCGCGCTGAATATCGGCGCCGGGGTGCTGGAAAAGCGGTATGGCTGGCGCGCGGACTATTCCTTCAACAGCATATCCACTCACAGCGGGGAGACGCGGGAGCTTCTGTCGGATCTGAAGCATCCGGTGCATATCTGGGCGCTGTTCAGGAACGGGGATGAGGATGCCCCGCTGCTGGAGCTGCTGGACCGGTACGCCGCGGCCAGCGGCGGGAAAATCACCTGGGAGCAGGCGGATCCGGGACTGAATCCGGCACTGACCGTCCGTTTTTCCACGGAGACGCTGACGCCCGGGGAAAGCGACCTGATCATCTGGTGCGAGGAAACGGGGCGGTTCCGGGTGCTGGGCCCGGATGACTATGTGGATCTGAGCATCGACCAGGAGACCGGCGAGTATACCTATGCCGGATGGACATATGAGCGGAGCATCACCATGGCGGTGGACTATGTCACGCGCGAGCGGGTGCCGCGCATCGTGATTCTGCAGGGTCACGGGGAGCTGAACCCGGAGGAGACGGCGGATTATGAAAGCATGATGGCCGCCAATCAGTACGAGGTCGTCTATGAAACGCTGGAGGGGACACAATATATTCCGGAACCGACGGATCTGCTGGTGATGTTCAGCCCGCTGCGCGATCTGACGGATGCGGAACTCGGGGTTCTGACTGAGTATGCGGCCCGCGGCGGAAGCTTCCTGTTCACCTGCGACTTTTCCGACCCCGTCGAGGGAATGCCGAACTTCAGCACGCTTTTGCGTAGCTACGGATTTCTGCCCCGGATGGGAGTGGTCATCGCGGATGAAAAGGCGACGGATACGTATTACAGCGGCATGCCGACATATCTGATTCCGGAGGTCGTATCAACGGATATTACCATGGACATGATCGCCGCCGGACAGAATCATCTGCTGCTGCCCGGGTGTCGGGCGTTTGAAGAGACGGAGGAGAGCGACCGGAACCTGACCGTGCTGCCGGTGCTGCGGAGCGGAGAAACATCCTATCTGAAGGTGCTGGCGGGAGAAACCACGTCGATTGACCGGGCGGAAGGGGATGCGCAGGGGCCGTTCGCCCTGGCGCTGGAAGCGCGGAGAATTACAGCGGAGGGATATCTGAGCCGGGCGTTCGTTATCGGGTGCAGCTCGGCGCTGACGCAGCAGCAGATCTATGCCATGACGGATACGGCACAGCTGAATCTGAAGGTGGCGGACTTTCTGATGAATACGGTGCAGACCGGGGGAACGATCGCCGCGAAGGACGCGCTGCGGCCGGCGCTGGGGATCGGAAGTCTGACGCTCGGATCGGTGATGATCGTGGCTTTGCCCGCAGCAGTGCTGCTGATGGCGATGCTGGTGCTGTATCGGAGAAGAAGCAGATAAAAAATGGATTAGGGAAAGATGCTGAAAGTTGAGAAAAAAAGAAAGAAAGGGTTCAGCCGCGGGGGATGGCTGATCGCTGCGCTGGCGGTGCTGGCGGGGATTGTGGCGGCTGTGCTGATCATCAGCCGGAAGCCGGAGCCGGCATCCCCGGAACGGTATACCCCCAGGAGCGGAACGATCGTCCACAGGGATGTGAGCGAGCTTCGTTCCGTGACAATCCGGCAGCGGGGGGAAGAGAGCTGGACGCTGCTGCGCGGGGAGGACGGAAGCCTTTCACTCGAGGGTGATACGCAGGGTTCTGCTGATTCCACCCTGGGCGAGCGGGTTGCGGATGCCATGGTGAACCTGGTATATGCGGACATCCTGACGGAGGATCCTGCGGATTACAGCGGAAATCCGGAGGAATTCGGCCTGGCGGATCCGCTTCTGATCGCCACGGGCCGGTACAGTGACGGAACGGAAACGACCATCCGCGTCGGCAGTGCGATGGGCATCGACGAAGGATGGTTCTACATGACCGTGGACGGGCAGGATACGCTGTATGCGCTGTCCCCCGGGCTGATGGATGATCTGGACGTGAGCCGGGAAATGCTGCATCCGGTGCGGCAGCCGGAGGTTTACGCTGCGCTGATTGACCGGATTGAAGTTCTCTCCCCGGAGGGGGAGACACGGGTCTGCTGGGCGCTTCAGGGCGCAGTGACGGATCCGGAAGCGGGGGTCAACTGGCAGATTACCGCACCCTTTACCTACGCGGCGGATGAGGAAACCGTCAGCAGCCTGAAAAAGAGCGCGGAAAACCTGCGCATGGGAATCTATATCGGCCCTGCGGATGAAGAGATACTGCGGGAAAACGGGCTGGATCATCCGATGGCGGTGATCACATTTCATATGGCGGCGGGCTCCACAGGCACCGTGTCCGATGCGGGCGTATACGACGTGGTGGACCGGGCGGAAAGCACCGTCCGGCTGACCGTGGGAGAGGGGAGCGGCGAACATACGAATGCCGTTCTGTTCGGGGATGAGGTTTTTGCCGTGAATCATCTGATGCTCTCACCCTTCCTGGATACGGATCCGATGGATACGGCTGCCCGGTATACGGCGGCGATTCCCCTCGATTCCCTCTCCTCGATGACCGTTGAGCGGGAAGGGGAGGAGACGGTTGAATATGCCCTGGAGAGAGTGACGGAGAAGGATCCGGAGACCGGGGACGAGATCCGCGTGACCCGCTGCTGGCGGAACGGAGAGGAATACGCATGGGAGGCTTTCTCCGCAGCATATGAAAGGCTGCTGACGGTAACGGTCAGCGGCAGGCTGCCGGAAGGGGCTGCATGGGAAGAGCAGGCGCATACAAAATATGCGTTCCGGGCTGTCAGCGGCGGAACGCATACGGTGGAATTGAAAAGATGGGATGGGGTTCATGACGCGGTCGTGATGGATGGGAATTGTATCTTCTATCTGATTGAAAACGGGATGAACTTTTAATCCGGGAAACGCTCAACCCTTTCAGATTACATTCCGATAATATTCTTTCCGGTGTATTTGATCGTGTATTCCTGGCCGGGACTCAGGGTGGGGAGGGGAAGCTCCCGGTCCCAGTAGAACAGCTGTTCCCGGGAACCGTGCTTATCCGGCTCGCCCAGGAAGACCATGCCGAGGCAGGGAACGCCGTCCACCATGGATTCATCCGGTTCCGTGCGGACATACTCCAGGGTGCCCACGTGGCTCCGACCGTTCAGCGCTGCACGAAGCAGCTTCCGGTACTGGAGCAGAGGCATGATGAACAGATCGGTCCAGAAGATCGCGAAGCATCCGGCCAGGCCCAGCAGAAGGACGCTCAGCCATTCGATCCGGATGATCATGGAATAAACGAATCCGGCGAGCAGGAGGCCGCAGACGACGGCCAGGATGAGCCAGCGGCTCTTCAGGCGCTTTTGCAGTGCGGTCAGCATTTCCTGGGTGTACAGGTTGTTCATGGCGATGCTCCTCTTCCTGAATGAAAAGGCCCTTCCTTGTGTGCTCAGGGAAGGGCCTTTTTGCTTGCTTGATGTGTCTGATTAACGATTATAGATCTAAGAGATTCCGCGCCTGCGGGCGTTTGGAATCGCGCACGCACCGCGGAGTCGTCGCCTCATGCGCACCGCGCACGAAACGGCCAGGGTTGGCGCTTCATGTGATCTGTTACCCAAATCAGAGATTTGGACAGATCGTTATCCGACCGCCCTGAACCTTCGGATTATACCAACTCGAGAATGACCATCTCGGCAGCATCGCCGCGACGCGGTCCCAGCTTGTAGATCCGGGTGTAACCGCCGGAGCAGTTCTTTTCAGCGTTGCGGGCTTTGTACTTCGGGCCCAGTTCACGGAAGAGCTTTTCCACCACGGGATGCTTGTTGTCCTTGGTGCGCTCCTTGTATTCCGCCTTGGTCTCATCGTCCTTCTTGGCCTCTTTGATATCATACAGGTAGGCCATCATCAGACGGCGGGCATGCAGTTTGGAAGGCGCGTCATTCACGACTTCCAGCGTAACCAGCTGCCCCTTGTCGTTATGGGTTTCCTTGGTAACGGAAACCGTGTTTTCGCATTCGCGCACGGCCAGCGTGATCATCTTATCGGCGATCCGGCGAACTTCCTTGGCCTTGGCCTCGGTGGTCTCAATCCGGCCGTTCCAGATCAGATTGGTCACCTGGTTGCGAAGCAGCGCCTTGCGCTGATCAGCCGTGCGACCCAGCTTGCGTTGGTTAGCCATGGGATTATCCTCCTACATTACTCTGCATCAGATCCGCTTCCCACCGGAAGGCGGGGAGGGATCGGCTGTTTAGTCTTCATTCGGGCGCAGCCCAAGTCCGAGCCCGTTGAGCTTCTGCTCAACCTCTTCCAGACTCTTGCGGCCCAGGTTCCGAACCTTCATCATATCGTCCTGATTCTTCTGAACCAGTTCAGCCACGCTGTTGATGCCGGCGCGCTTCAGACAGTTGTATGCCCGGACGGAAAGATCCAGTTCCTCAATGGTCATATCCAGGACCTTGTCCTTCTTCTCCTCCTCCGGCTGGGCGGCAGGAACAGGAACGACCTGATCCGTCAGCGCGGTAAAGAGATTCAGGTGCTCGATCAGGATTCTGGCGGCGCTGGACATGGCCTCTTCGGGCTTCAGCGTTCCGTTGGTCCAGATTTCCAGGGTCAGCCTGTCATAGTCCGTGATCTGACCGACACGGGTGTCTTCCACCAGGTAGTTCACCTTCTTCACGGGGGTGAAGATGGAGTCGATGGGGATGACGCCGATGGGCATACTGGGATTCTTGTTCTTGTCAGCGCTGACATATCCGTGGCCGTGCTCGATGGTCATCTGCATCTGCAGATGGGCATCCTCGTTCAGCGTTGCGATATGCAGATCCTTGTTGACAATTTCAACCTCATCATCCGTCCGGATGTCGCCGGCGGTCAGCTCGAAGGGGCCCTTCACATCAATAATCAGCTGCTTGGGACCTTCCGCGAACATTTTGACGGCGAGAGACTTCAGATTCAGGATGATCTCCGTGACATCTTCCTTGATTCCCGGAATGGTGGAGAATTCATGCTGTACACCTTCGATGTGTACGGAAGAAACGGCCACACCGGGGAGGGAGGAAAGAAGCACGCGACGCATGGAATTGCCCAGCGTATGACCGAAGCCACGTTCAAGCGGCTCGATCACAAACCGACCGAAACAGCCGTCCTGGCTGGCTTCGACGCAATCGATGCGAGCTTTTTCGAATTCGGTGATCATTTCGTTTTACCCTCCATTTCACAGGGGGAAGGCAGGAATGGATATTCATGCCGCGCCTGTGACTTCCTCTATGTTCGGTCGTTCGGTCATCATTAACGGGAGTAATACTCGACGATCATGTTCTCCTGAACCTGCAGGTCGATATCCTCACGGGTGGGAAGCGCGGAGACGGCACCGCACAGGTTCTGGGCGTCAAAGGTGAGCCACTTGGGGGTCAGCACGGTGGTGCCTTCCCGCAGAACCTTGAACATTTCCATCTCTTCGCTCCGCTTGCGCAGAGTAATCTTATCGCCTACCTTGACCTGGTAGGAAGGAATATCCACCTTCATATCATTGACACGGATATGGCCGTGAGTGACGATCTGACGGGCCATACGGCGGGTCTTGGCCAGACCGAGACGGAACACCACGTTGTCCAGCCGGAGCTCGAGGAGCTGCAGCAGGTTATCACCGGTGATGCCCTTCATGTTGGCGGCCTTCAGATAATACTTATGAAACTGCTTTTCCAGGACGCCGTATACGAACTTAACCTTCTGCTTTTCCTGCAGCTGGGCGCCGTATTCAGAGACCTTGCGGCGGCGGTTTCCGCCGGGATTGCGGTTGGACTTCTTGTTGCCATAGCCCATGACGGCCGGGCTGATATCGAAAGACCGGCACTTCTTGGCGATCGGCTGTTTATTTACTGCCATTTTAGTATGTCCTCCTTAAATTACACGCGACGGCGCTTGGGCGGACGGCATCCGTTGTGGGGGATGGGCGTCACATCCTTGATCATGTTCACATCCAGACCTGCGGCCTGCAGGGAACGGATCGCGGCTTCACGGCCGGAACCGGGGCCCTTGACGTACACTTCAACCGTGCGCAGGCCATATTCCATCGCGGCCTTGGCGGCGGTTTCAGCAGCCATCTGAGCGGCGAAAGGAGTGGACTTCTTGCTGCCGCGGAATCCAAGACCACCGGCGCTCGCCCAGGAAAGCGCATTGCCCTGGGTATCGGTGATGGTCACGATCGTGTTATTGAAAGAAGAACGAATATGCGCGGCGCCGCGTTCAACGACCTTGCGCTCACGGCGTTTCCGCGTAGCCTTCTTGAGCTTTTGCTTAGGTGCCATTGATTGTTTTCTCCCCTCTAAATTTCAGTCAAAGCTGATCCAGCTTACTTGGTCGCTTTCTTCTTACCGGCAATGGTCTTCTTCGGGCCCTTGCGGGTACGCGCGTTCTGCTTGGTGTTCTGACCGCGGACGGGCAGACCATGACGATGACGAACGCCGCGATAGCAGCCAATCTCGATCAGGCGCTTGATGTTGAGCGAAACTTCACGGCGAAGGTCACCTTCCACCTTCAGATGATGCTCAATATACTCACGCAGCTTACTGATTTCGGTCTCGGAGAGATCCTTCACCCGGGTGTCGGGATTGACGCCGACTTCCGCGAGCATTTTCTGCGACGTGGTCAGTCCGATGCCGTAGATGTAGGTCAGACCGATCTCAACGCGCTTTTCTCTGGGCAGGTCAACACCTGCAATGCGTGCCATTTTTAGAAATACACCTCCGTAATTTGTAAGTGAGCCTCGCACCGGGCCGGCAACCCAACCGGACCCCGCGAAACACGACTCGCGCCGGCGCCTGGTGAAAGCAGGCGCACGACAACACTCCCTTGCCGCTATGGAAGGCACGGCAGGGAAGCGCCCTGACAGAGACGGGTGATTTACCGCCGGAACACAACGGAAAACCGCTGTGCAGCCGCCCGGAGGCAAACCAGGGCTAACTGCTACAGTTTATCACAGGGCTTTCGAATTGACAATCTTTTTTTGAAGGAAATTCTTAAATTTCTGCAAATATTGTTAAGAAAATATTAAATCTCGACATTCCGCAATCTGTCCAGCAGGACTTCCCGATCATTTTCCGCCCGGCCGTCCATCACATCCTCCAGCAGGCGCTGCAGCGCGGCGCCGATCTCCTTTCCCCGGAGCCCTTCGCCCTTCAGATCGTTGCCGTTGACCGCCAGATCCTTCAGCGTGAAGCAGGGCTTCTCAGCCATCAGCTGATCCAGCGCGTTCATCCGCTCGCGCAGGCGCTGATCCTCCCGCTCGGGGGAGGAGTAGCCGGTGGCGATCCGGTCGGCCCGATGAATCAGAAACAGGGCGCGCAGATCCGCCTCGCCGAACCGGTTCAGCCGGCGAAGCAGGAAGGAACGGTCCGTATTGATCTCTCCGCTTTCCGTCCGCAGGGGGATGTCGTGGTAGCGGACAAGCAGAACGACCCGGTCCCGGGTGGCGTTGTCGAGGCGCAGGGTATCGCATACGCCTTCGGCAATCTCCGCCGATACCGCCTGGTGCCCCCTGAAGTGCCATTCCCCGTCCGGCGTTTCCGTCTGCACGCGGGGCTTGCCCGTGTCGTGCAGCAGCATGGCCAGCCGCAGATCCTTCTCCGGCGGAACGCCCTCGACGGCGCGGACCGTGTGCTCCCAGAGATCCCAGGAATGATGATGGTTATGCTGGTCATAGCCGACCATGGGGGCGATTTCTGGAATGATGACGGAAAGAATATCCGGATACTGCCGCAGAATCCGGCCGGCACCCCGGCCGCAGAGGAGCTTGAGCAGCTCCTCCCGGATCCGTTCGCCGGCAACGCGCTTCAGGCTTTCGGCCATCGCGCGGGCGGCGGCAGCCGTTTCCTTTTCAATCTCAAAATCATATACGGAGGCGAAGCGCAGCGCGCGCAGAACCCGCAGCGCGTCCTCCTCGAAGCGCAGTCGCGGCTCTCCGACGCAGCGGATCAGGCGCTTTTCCAGATCCTGCCTGCCCTCAAAAAGGTCAATCAGCCCCTGATCCGGGGAAAAGGCCATGGCGTTGACCGTAAAGTCGCGTCGGGCGAGGTCCTCCGAGATATCGGAAACGAAGGACACGGAATCCGGATGCCGGTGATCCGTGTATTCCCCGTCGATGCGGAAGGTGGTGATCTCATAGGGAATATGATCGCGGACGACGGTCAGCGTGCCGTGCTTCAGCCCGGTTTCGACCAGATGCTCGCCGCGGAAAACGTCCGCCATCTCATCCGGCAGGGCGGCGGTGCACAGATCCCAGTCATGGGGCACGAGACCAAGGAGGCTGTCCCTGACGCAGCCGCCGACGGCATAGGCGGGAAAACCGGCTTCATTCAGCCGGCGGATCAGATCCTGGACGGGGGTGGGAAGGTGCATGGGCGAGGCCTCCGGGTTTTTGAAATACTGAATATGATCAGTGCATCAATTATATGAAAGAAGATGACTTTTCGTCAATGCGGCGGTATTGAAACCGGGGAGGAAAAATGATATGTTTTGGAAGGAAATCGCGGAGGAGGGATCGCAATGGCGGATGCATACAGAACTGAACATGATTCCATGGGTGAGGTGCAGGTGCGGGCCGACCGGTACTGGGGCGCCCAGACGGAACGGAGCCGGAACAATTTTCCGATCGGCGTCGGAAAGGAAACGATGCCCGAAGAAATCATCCGTGCCTTCGCCGTGCTGAAGGCCTCCGCGGCCCGGGCGAACCGGGAGCTGAAGCCGGATAAGATGACGGAAGAAAAATGTTCGGCGATCTGTGCCGCGGCGGATGAGGTGCTGGCGGGAAAGCTGGATGCGCATTTTCCCCTGGTCGTATGGCAGACCGGTTCAGGTACCCAGAGCAACATGAACATGAACGAAGTGATCGCCGGGCGGGGAAACGAGATCGCGGGGCGGAAGCTCCTGCACCCGAACGACGATGTCAACATGAGCCAGTCCTCCAATGATACATTCCCGACGGCGATGCACATCGCTGCGGCGGAAGCGCTGGAGAAACGGGTGATTCCGGCCCTGGAGGGGCTGATCGCCACCTTCCGGCGGCTTGAGGCCGAGAACGAGGGAATTCTCAAGTGCGGCCGCACCCACCTGCAGGATGCGACGCCGATCCGCTTTTCCCAGGAGATCTCCGGATGGCGGGCGAGCCTGGAGCAGGACAGGGAGATGATCCGCCGCTCGGTCGGGCCGCTGCTGGCGCTGGCCCTGGGCGGGACGGCCGTGGGGACCGGACTGAACGCGCCGGAAGGGTTTGACACGCTCTCGGCGCAGAAGATCGCCGAGGCGGTCGGCATGCCATTCTGCACGGCGGAGAACAAGTTTCACGCCCTGACATCGAAGGATGAGATCGTTTTCGCTCATGGCGCGCTCAAGGCGCTGGCGGCGGACATGATGAAGATCGCCAACGACGTCCGATGGCTGGCCAGCGGGCCGCGGCTGGGCCTGGGGGAGATCACGATTCCGGAGAATGAACCGGGATCCTCCATCATGCCGGGGAAGGTGAACCCGACCCAGTGCGAGCAGGTGACCATGGTCGCGGCGCAGGTGATGGGCAACGATGTGACCGTCGGCATTGCCGCCAGCCAGGGCAATTTCGAGCTGAATGTATTCATGCCGGTATGTGCCTACAACTTCCTGCAGAGCGCGCGGCTGCTGGCTGAGAGCATCCAGGCGTTCAACGACCGCTGTGCCTCCGGCATCCGGGCAAACCGGGAGAAGATGGATGAAAACCTTCGTCGGTCCCTGATGCTGGTTACGGCGCTGAATCCGGTGATCGGGTATGAAAAGGCGGCGAAGACGGCACAGAAGGCTTTCCGGGAAGGAACCGGACTGAAGGAAGCGTGTGTGGCGCTGGGATTCCTGACGGCGGAGGAGTTCGACCTGAATTTTCATCCGGAAAGGATGGCATAAGGTTTTTCACGCATGAAAGCCAGGGAATTGCGCACGGCTGTGGTGAAATAAGGAGATGAAGACAGCGGATGACGGAAAGGCTTTATTATGATGATGCTTATCTCTGGAAATTCGAGGCGGAGGTGACCGCGGCCCGGGAAGGCAGGAAGGCCGGAACATGGGAGATTGCCCTGAACCGGAGCGCTTTCTATCCGACCTCGGGCGGACAGCCCTTCGACACGGGATGCCTGCGCTTCGAGGGCGGGGAAGCCTGCGTGACGGACGTGGAAGTGGACCGGGAAGGGGAAGTCTGGCATACGACGGACCGGATGATCCCTGCCGGAGCGCACGTGAACGGCGAGATCGACGGAGAGCGGCGGACCGATCACATGGAACAGCACGGCGGGGAGCACATGATCGCCGGCGCACTGTGGGAAAAGCTGGGCGGCGTGACCATCGGGCTGCATCTGGGAGCAGAGGACTCATCGATCGACGCGGATCTGCCGGAGGGGAGGACGCACCTGACCGAGGAGGAAATCCGCCTGCTGGAGGATACGGTGAACGCCCGGATCCGGGCGGATGCGCCGATCCGCTGCTGGTTTCCAACGGCGGAGGAGCTGGAGACCCTGCCGCTGCGGAAAAAGCCGACGGTCTCGGAGCATATCCGCGTGGTCGCGATGGGGGATTTTGAAATGGTTGCCTGCGGCGGGACGCATCCCGCCTCGACGGGAAGAATTGGTCTGGTCAAGATTACCAGCGTGATTCCCGCAAAGGGAAAGGCACGGATCACCTTCGTCTGCGGCGGAAGAGCGGTTCGCCTGTTCCAGACGTATATGCGCAGCGCGGATAAGGCCGGGGCAGCGCTGAGCTGCCCGGTGGAAAAGCTGAGCCGCGCGGCGAGCGATCTGAAGGGCCGCCTGGCGGAGGCGGAACGGAAGGCGAGGGTGTTCGAGACGGCGGATATCCTGCGGAAAATCCAGGCGGCGGAGACCGCGGAGGATCTGCCGGGCATCACCCTGGCTGCGCTGACGATGGAGGAGACGGACGCGAAAGCGACCGCGGCCGCCGTGTCCGATTATATCGCCGGGAAAGGGAAACTGCTGTTGCTGGCGACCGGGGAGCGGCTCACCTTTGCCCGGTCGGCGGATGTGCGGATTGATATGAACGGGCTGATCAAACGCGTTGGGCGGGGCGGCGGAAGGCCGGACATGGCCAGCGGCGCCGGGATTCCGGAGTGCGTCGGGGTGGCGCGGAAGATACTGATGCATGAGTACAGGGGATAGATGTGGGGGGCTTTGCGATCGCTTCTCAACACAGGCCGCACTGTGGCATGTGCCCCGCGCCCCTTCGCCATGCATCAATCTGATCGATCATTGTATGGCGCAGTTCGGGTTTTATGAAAGGACATAAGGCAAAATGGTCAAGGAAGAGGATTTGATCCGGATTCGGTGGCATGTGAACCGGGATGCGGATCCGCCGCTTTATATGCTGATCTGTCTGCATCCGGACTATCCGGATCTGGAGGTCAGCGTTTCATCGGAAGAGGTAACGGAGCGGGTGGCCAAGGCCCGGCTGATGCAGGAAATGTATGCGCTGGGAGAAAAGAAGGGCATTCCGCCGCAGCGGCTGAGGTTCAAGATCAACGGGATTGAAGAATAACCGGGGGCTTTACTCTGTATGTGATCCGTTAACCCAATCTACCGATTTGGACGGATCATCATCCGATGGCTCCCAGATCCCTTCGGGAGGAAAAAAATAACCCCCGCTTCAGACGAAGCGGGGGTTAAAAACGTCAGGAATCAGATGACCAGCATCAGCAGGGACAGCGCGATGAACACGGTGGCGGCAATCTTGGTCCCGAGCGCGAGCTTGGCTTCCAGCGTTTTGGACTTGGACTTGCTGAAATAACTGTCAGAGCTCTGGCCGGAGAGGGCGCCGATCCCGGAATCATCCGAGGACTGCAGAAGCACGGTAACGATCATAAAAAGCGCTGCGAGAATCAGCACGATAGACACAACAGTAACCATCAGAAAAAACCTCCCTTAACAAATCAGCCTAAAGAATATACCATACAGCCCGCCAAAAAGCAAGGAAATTTTTTAGCCGGCGGTATGGGTGCCGGACAGATCCCGGTTCTGCTTCCGCGCGGCCAGGGCGGCGAGGCAGCACTCCTTGCTGCGCTCAATATGGTGCTTCATCAGGGCCTCAAAGCCCTTCAGATCCTTCTGCTCCACCAGGTCGACCAGGCGGTGATGCTCCTCATGGGCGGAGGAACGGCGGTTTTCCTGCTTGATGGCCATGGCGGAGAAGCGGCGGATATATTCATCCTGCCCCTCGATGACCCGCAGGATCCGGTTCTTGCCGGAAATGGAAGTCAGTGCGGTATGGAACTGGCGGGCGAGCGGACTGAGAGACTCCACATCGTCCTTTTCCATCATCCGGTCCATCTGTGCGAGCAGCTCCCGCAGGTTCGCGATGTCCTCCGCAGTGGCGTTTTCGATGATATCCGGCAGCGTCAGCATCTCCAGCGCGTTCCGGATGGTATAGATCTGATCGACGTCCTCCGTGGTGAAGGCGTGCACGATGACGCCCCGACGCATGACATATTCAACGAGCCCGTCCCGCTCCAGCTTGCGGAGAGCTTCACGCAGCGGGGTGCGGGAGATGTGCAGCCGATCGGCATACTCGGTTTCAACGATGCGCTCACCGGCGGAAATCTCCCCGGTGATGATTGCTTTTTTCAATACGTCATAAGCGATCTCACGGATCGGGCGGCTTTCCGTCATGGGCTCAAATGTCAGACTCATTTCTGGATTCCCCCTTCAGAGAATGTTCTTTCTTTGAACTTCGGATACAATACAATAAAAAAACAATTGTGTCAATATCCTCTTTTTCAGGGAGAAGTGAAAGTGGGCGAGGAGAGATTTTTACCGGTTGAACGGGCTTTCAAAAAGGCGTAAAATGGCAAAAAAGGAAGAAGGCGGGCTTCGGAATGACGGAGATTCTGACGGTTTCGGAAATGCGGAAGAGCGATGCGCAGGCGATCGCGGCGGGAACGCCGGGGCGGGAGCTGATGCGCCGCGCAGGAGAAGGAATCTGCCGGGCGGGGAAGTGGATGCCTCCCGTTGCGGTCGTCTGCGGAACGGGAAACAACGCCGGGGACGGATTCGTGCTGGCCTCGCTTCTGAAGGAAGCGGGGATCCGCTGCGAAATCCTGCTGCAGGATGACCGGGCGACGGAGGACGGCGGATACTGGCTGAAGGTGTGTCGGCAGCAGGGTATACCGATCCGGCTGTGGCAGGATGCAGACACCCTGCGGGGATATGGAAGCATAGCGGACTGCATCTTCGGCACCGGGTTTCACGGCCGTCCGGAAGGAGAGGCGGCAAGGATGATCCGCCTGATCAACGAAAGCGGCGCGTATGTGATCAGCGCGGATATCAACAGCGGGCTGAGCGGGGACAGCGGCCTGGCCGAGACGGCGGTGATGAGCGATCTGACCGTTTCCGTCGGCAGCTGGAAGCCCGGGCACTTTCTGGGCATGGCGAAGGATTATATGAAGGATAAGACGTGCTGCGATATCGGGATTCCGCCCCTGGGGCACGGCGTGTATCACATGGATGCGGCGGATGCGTCAAAGCTTTTTCCGCCGCGGAAGCATTACAGCCATAAGGGCACCTACGGCTATCTGGCGCTGATCGGCGGATCCTTCCGGTATTCGGGGGCGATCCGGCTGGCAGCGATGGCGAATGCGGCCATGCGAGCGGGCGCCGGGGTAGTGCGGCTCTGCGCGCCGCAAAGCCTGTGCGAAAAAATGATGCCGGAGATTCTGGAAGCTACGCTCTTCCCTCTGTCGGAGACGGAAGGCGGGATGAGCTTCCGGGAGGAGGAGCTTCGGGAAGCTGTCCGGGGAACGCGGGCGGCGGCCTTCGGCATGGGCGCCGGGATGTCCGGGGAGACGGAGAAAGCGGTCCGCTTCCTGCTCCGGGAATACGACGGCGTTCTGATTCTGGACGCGGACGGGCTGAACGCCCTGGCCTCGGCCGGAACGGAGCTTTTGCACAAAGCCGCGGGGCACATCATCCTGACGCCGCACATCGGGGAATTCTCCCGGCTGACCGGGCTGGGGGCCGCGGAGATACAGAAAAACCCGCTCTCCCTGGCGGAAAGCTTCGCCCGGGAGAACGGGGTGGTGCTGCTGCTCAAAGGCCCCGGAACCATCGTGACCGACGGGAAAAAGACATGGATCTGCGACCGGGGAACGCCGGGAATGGCCACGGCCGGGAGCGGCGATGTGCTCAGCGGAATCATCGCCGCCGTTTGCGCGGCGAATCCGGACCGGCTGTGCGATGCGGCTGCGGCTGCGGCATGGATCAACGGAAGGGCCGGAGAAATTGCCGCGGAGACGGTTGGGGAGGTCAGCATGGTGGCGGGGGATACGGTGCGATCCCTTCCGCAGGCCATCCGGGCGTTGCAGGATGCCCGCAAATGATGGGGAACCCTGAAAGCAACTGCCCGGGGAAAATGCCGGAGATGAAGCGTCAGCCGGCAGAAGCCGCCCGGGCGGCTTTTTTCTGCGCCTTGATCCGGTACAGGGCGGAATCCGCTTCGGCGACGAGCTGCAGATAGGTCATGCCGCTGAGATATTTGGCGACGCCGATGCTGACCTCGAGCCGGTACGGCCGGTCCGGCGTGTTTTCCGCTTCCAGCTGCTCGCTGATCTGCCGCTGAACCATCTGACAGTCCTGCTCGGTGCCTTCAACCAGAATAGCGAATTCATCCCCGCCGTACCGCGCGATGAAGGGACGGGAGGGAATGGACTGGCACGCGGCTTTCAGCACGCGTGAGATCTTTTTCAGTGCCATGTCACCCTCCAGGTGACCGAAGGTATCGTTGATGGGCTTGAACCGGTCCACATCCAGCATCATGAACCAGATCTGTCCTTCGTGATCCATAAGCTTGTAATTGACAAACCGGTCCAGGTTCTGCCGGTTATTGACCCGGGTGAGCTGATCGGTGGAGATCTGGCTGAGGCTGTTGCCCGCGAAAACGCTCAAAAGCTCCAGCATGATGCACACGCAGATGACCGGAAAGGACTCGCCCAGCTGAGTCAGCGCGAGCGCCAGGAGCAGACAGATGGGAAAGGTGGACAAAAGCGCATAATTGGCCTTCCGGGTCGGATCGGCCTCATGGGTCCGGGCGGTCAGCAGGCGCCAGCTGGCGCAGCCGGACAGCGCTGCGAGCGCACCCAGCATGATCGGAAACATGATATGACGCCTGTATTCATAGTTACCGCCGAAGGAAAAGATCAGCGGGACAAAAAGGTTCGCGATGATCAATGCCCCCAGGACGACGCCCGTGGCGCCCATGACCTGCCGGGCCCATTTTTGGGACAGGAGCCCGCTGTACATATAGGCTTCCGCATAACCGACCCAGCAGAGCACTCCGAGCACCAGACTGAACAGATACAGCGACTTGAACAGATAGGAAAGGGGATTGGCCAGGTGGTCGATCACCCAGATCCGGTTGAAAACCGTGAACAGCAGGTTGAAGCCGAAATTGCAGATGAAACAGATATACACCCTTTTGATCCACCGCTCCGCCAGGGAAAGGTCATCCCGCCGGGAAATCCAGTACAAAAGCACGCTGACGACAAAAATGCAGATCAGATAGATCTCGGCATAAAGTATGGCTTCCATAATCGGATCTTTCCCCCGTATATTCATTCACCTGGCGGTGGACTCTTTTGCCAGAGGCAAAAAAAGAAACGTCACCGGTTGCATCCTTGCGGCAACCCCTGAAAGAGTATATCACAGATCAAGGTCAGGCAAAAGGCCTTCATTGACTTTTTTGCAACGAATATTACAATGGAAGAAAAGGAAGGGGCGGAATGAACGAAATGGACGAAATGGATCGGGAAGGCATGCGCATCGCACGGGAGGAAGCGGAAAAGGCGAGGCAGGAGAGAGAAGTGCCTGTCGGCGCGGCGCTGTACCGTGCGGGAAAGCTGATCTGGTCGGATCATAACCGCCGGGAAGCGATGCACGATCCGACCGCCCACGCGGAGATGCTCTGCATGAGAAACGGGGCAGCGGAGAAGGGGGACTGGCGGCTGGGGGACTGCACGCTGTATGTTACGCTGGAACCCTGCCCGATGTGCGCGGGAGCGATGGTGATGAGCCGGCTGGGCCGGTGCGTTTTCGGCGCGGGGGATCCGGAAAAGGGATGCTGCGGCAGCGTTTACGATCTTCCGGCCGATCCGGCGCTGCACGGCAGCACGGTCTGGGATCAGGCGAAGGATCATGCTGTGGATGAGGCTGCGCTGACGGCCTTCTTCCGGGAAAAATAAAAGGCCGGGGCGGAAGGGTCTCCGTCCCGGGTTCTTTGGATGCTTCGGGTCATTTCCGGCTCCCGAACCGGCGCCGATAGCAGGTGTCGCATACGCTGTAGGGCCAGTTCCAGGGCAGGCGCCGCTTGCAGGAACGGCATGTTTTCTGCTGCAGTTTCTGGGTGGAAAGAATATGCACAATGCCCTGGGAGATCAAATCCTTCCGGCGCTGGATTTCCTCCAGCAGCCGGTCCGGATCATCGAAGAAAAGGCGTACATAGTTGTAGTACAGATCGCAGCGGCGGTAGTCCGCCTCCAGCATGTCCAGCTGGCCGATCACGCATTCCTCCGGATCCCGGATCTCCGGCATTTCCGGAATGATATCCAGCTTTTCATGCCGGCATTCGGCGTGGTACATCTCCTTCCAGCGGGCGAGCAGATCCGGATCCGTCTCGTCGAAGGGAATACACAGGAAGCGGTAGAGCAGCGCCTTGTCCGTCTGGCGGGTTTCCATCATGGCGGTCAGCGCGGCCATCCGGACGGTGGAGGCTTTGGAGAAGCAGCTTTTGTCCTGCATGCTCATCCATTTCTCAATGATCTGGCTGAGGGGGAGCGGGATGCCCAGCAGCGATTCCGGAAAGCGGATGACCGCCTCCGTCAGCGGCAGCAGCGGATTGCTCAGTGCCTGGGCGATGAGCCCCTTGAAGCCAAAGGCGTTGACATATCCCGTGTCATACATGCCGTAGCGGCCGGCCCGGCCGGCGATCTGTTTGATCTCCGCATCCGTCAGCGTCCGCACGATATCCCCGTCATACTTTTCAGATTCCAGAAAAACAACCCGCTCGATCGGCAGATTCATGCCCATGGCGATCGCGTCCGTGGAGACGACCACATCCGTCTCCTTCCGGTGAAAGCGCTCCGCCTGGTTCCGGCGCACGTCGGGCGGCAGCGCACCGTAGATCAGGGAAACCCGGACACCCCGGCTCCGCAGCTCCGCGGCGACCGCGTGCACCCGGGCTTTGGAAAAGACGATCAGCGCATCCCCGGGCCGGACGGATGTCGGAAACTGAAAGCCTTCCTTTTCAACCTCCAGCTTCGTCATCCGCTCGTGTCGGATGATGGTCAGCTCGTCGCCGCATTCGGAAATGATCCGCGTCAGGAGCGCTTCCGCATCCGGCGAGGCACAGGCGTGGATCTCCTCCGCGCACAGGCCGAGAATGGCCGCGCTCCAGGCGCCGCCGCGATCCCGGTCCGCAATCATCTGGCACTCATCGATGACGGCGACATCGTAATGCTCCTTGAGGTCCGCCATCTCCACCGTCGACGACTGCACCCGGCTGCCGGGTACCATGATCCGCTCCTCCCCGGTGACCAGGGAGCAGGGCACATCGTCCAGATTCAGCGTTTCAAACTGCTCGGCGGCAAGCAGCCGGAGGGGACCGAGATAGATTCCGGACAGCGCGCCGTGGAGCCGCATGACGCCTTCATAGGTCTTGCCCGAATTCGTCGGCCCCAGGTGCAGATAGAAATGCCGCTTCATCCGGCGGGCCAGGGGATACAGATCCCGGTAGTGCTCAGGGATCGCGTCCAGCAGGGCGTTCCGGATCCGCTCCTCCCGGGCGGCGGCCGCGTCCGCCTGCTTCTGCATTTTCCGGAGGGAGGGATTGGCGGCGATCAGGGTGCGGATCCGCTCCTGCGGAAACCGACGGCGAAGGCGCCGCGTCAGGTCACTGACAGCGATCTGCACCTCCGCCTGGATCAGGGTGGCGACGGTCTCCCCGCCGGGGCAGATGACTTTTCCGCAGGCGGCGAGCTCCGGATACTTTTCCTTCAGTCCCGCCTGCAGCATCTGGTGCAGGGAGGAGGGATGCAGCGCATGGCCGATCACCTGCACCGGCAGGCCGCGGGCGAAAACGCTGCTCATGGCCTGCTGGGCCGCGCTGTCCCCCTTTGCGCCGCGGCGGACCAGCCGGGCGATCTCGCCGCCGGTGAGATAAGCTTCCACCTTCTGACTGCATTTTTCCTGAAATGCGGCCTTTTCGGCCTCAAAAAAGCGGCGGGGCGCCTTTTCCGCGACCAGCGCGAGCGCCCGGCGCGCCTTCGTCAGCGATACGCGGGCACGTTCAACGCTCCGGAGAAAGGGAAGGGAAATCTCCTGGCCGGCCTCCGCCTCCCGGATGATCAGGGGACAGAGCCGCTCAAACTCGTCCCGGTGCGGGGCCAGCAGCAGTTCACCCCGCCGGAGCCCCTGCCAGGCGGTATCCTTCCGGCAAACCTGACTGTATGTCGCCTGAAATGCCCGCCCCTGCAGATAGTTCTCACGCTCCTGGGCGGACATGCTCCGGGTGATGACGCGGACCTTGGCGAGGGCACGCTGATAGAGAAAACGCTCCCGCTCGCGGAGCATCAGCTCTGCGTACTTTGCCTGGGCTTCTTCCCGGTTCACGCGATCTCCTCCTTCCGCCGTCCCGTCAAGGGAAATGTATCAGAAGCGCATCCTTCCGTCAAGGGGGCGAGCAGGAGGGAAGGAAGAGTGAAATCTGCCGAAAATGGAATGAATTTGTTGCGGAAAGGTGCGCTTTTCTATATAATGAAATATCAGTGAAAACAAATCCTGCGACATCAGGAAGGAGTATGGAATCCATGGAGAACAATCAGCTCTTCAGACAAAAAACACTGGACAGAATCTCATCCCCAGAGCAGCTTCATGATTATATGCGCGTGACCAGTCCGAAACTGTGGATGATTCTGGCCGCGGTGATTGCGCTGATGGTCGGGCTGATTGTTTTTTCGTCAGCCACGACGATGGAGAACAGCATTCCGGTCAAGGTGGATGTGAGAAACTTCGTTGTCGGCGAGGAGAACGGGCAGCCCATCTATGACGTGGAGGCCAGCATTTCCCTGGCACCTGGCGCGCGGGAGAACCTGGCCCTCGGCATGAAGGTCCGCTATGCGGAGCTGACGGGGAAAATCAGCTACTTTTTTGAAACAGGGGAAAGCACTACGGCCATCATCGATACGGAGCAGGACAGAACTGTTCACCTGGCCGACGGAACGTACGACGGCGAGATCGTTCTGGAATCGCGTACGCCCATCAGCTACCTGTTCAACTGACGGAGAAAGGGGAGAACCTGCATGTCCGAAGGGACGAAAAAGCGGAAAACGGGCAATGTGCAGCCCCTGAAAACCGGGGTGGCGAAGGTGCCTGTCATCATGCAGATGGAGGCGCTCGAATGCGGCGCGGCCAGCCTGGCCATGGTGCTGGCATATTTCAAAAAATGGATCCCGCTGGAGCAGGTGCGCAAGGACTGCGGCGTGTCCAGAGACGGATCCAATATGAAGAACGTCTATCTTGCGGCCCAGAATTACGGGCTGAAGGTGCGCGGATTCCGGATGGAGCTGGAAGGGATCCGCAACGGCACCACGTTTCCGTGCATCATTCACTGGAATTTCAACCATTTTGTCGTGCTGGACGGGTTCAAGCGGAACCGTGCGGTGCTGAACGATCCGGCCCGGGGCCGGGTGGAAGTGTCCATGGAGGAGTTTGACAACTCCTTTACCGGGCTGGTGCTGACCTTTGAGCCCGGGGAAAACTTCGTTCCCTCCGGAAAGCGGAAGAGCACGATTGAGTTTGCACGCAAGCGCCTGAAGGGCGCCGGGCCCGCGGTCGTTTTCGTCACGCTGACAACGGTGATCGCCTCCCTTTTCGGAATGATCAATCCCGTCATGTCCCGGGTGTTCTTCGACCAGCTGCTGACCGGGAGAGCACCCGGATGGGTCTATCCGTTCATCGTGGTGATGGCGCTGCTGTGCGCTTTTCAGATCGTGGTGGACTGGGCCGGCGCAATTTATTCGCTGAAGATCAACGGCAAGATGGCCATCGAGGGCAATGCGGACTACATGTGGAAGGTACTCCGCCTGCCGATGGAATTCTTCTCCCAGCGCATGACCGGCGATATTCTGCAGCGGCAGGGAACCAATGCTGCCATCGCGGGCACGCTGGTGGATACGGCGGCGCCGCTGGCGCTCAACACGGTGATGATGATCTTCTATCTGGTCATCATGATCCGCTACAGCGTCATCATGACGCTGATCGGCCTCGGCTCCCTGCTGATGAACCTGCTGGTGGCCCGGTATATGTCCGCCAAGCGCGTGAACCTGATGCGGGTGCAGATGCGGGACGCGGGCAAGCTCGCTTCCGCCACGCTGGCGGGCATCAGCATGACAGAGACGATCAAGTCCTCCGGCGCGGAGGCGGGATTCTTCCAGAAATGGGCCGGCTATCAGGCGTCCGTCAATACCCAGAACGTGAAGTTTGTCACGATGAACTCGCGGCTCGGTCTGATTCCGAACTTCATCAATACCGTCACCAATTATCTGGTGCTGTTCATCGGTATACAGCTGGCGATGCGGGGCAGTTTCTCCCTGGGCATGATCATGGCGTTTCAGGGCATTCTGTCCTCCTTCATGGGGCCGGCTTCGACGCTGATCTCCGCGGGCCAGACGATTCAGGAAATGCGCACGCAGATGGAGCGCGTGGAGGACGTGCTGGAGTATCCGGATGACCCGATGCTGAATACCGAGAAGGTGGAAGCAGCCGATTTTGCCAAGCTGAAGGGCGAGGTGGAGCTGAAGAACGTGACCTTCGGATACTCCCCCCTGGGAGAACCGACGGTGAAGGATTTCTCCATGCATCTCAAGCCCGGCCAGCGGATCGCCATCGTCGGCGGGAGCGGCAGCGGAAAGTCCACCGTCAGCAAGCTCATTACCGGCCTCTATCAGCCCTGGAGCGGGGAAATCCTCTTCGACGGAAAGCCGATCAGCTCCATTCAGCGGAACATTTTCACCGGGTCCGTCGCCATGGTGGACCAGGATATCATCCTGTTCGAGGATACGATTGCCAACAACATCCGCATGTGGGACGAATCCATTGCGGATTTCGAAGTCATCATGGCCGCGCGGGACGCCCAGATCCATGATGACATCCTGAAGCGGCCGGGCGGCTACAAGGGAATTCTTTCCGAAAACGGCAAGGATCTTTCCGGCGGCCAGCGGCAACGGCTGGAGATCGCCCGGGTGCTCGCCCAGGATCCGTCCATCATCATTCTGGACGAGGCCACCAGCGCGCTGGATGCGAAGACGGAGTACGACCTGGTCCGGGCCATCCGGGACCGCGGTATTTCCTGCATCGTGGTGGCACACCGGCTCTCCACCATCCGGGACTGCGATGAAATCATCGTGCTGGAGAAGGGACAAATCGTTGAGCGGGGGACGCATGATGAGCTCTATGCCCGGGGCGGAGCCTATGCGGAACTCATTACAAGCGAATAAGAAGCGCGGCCGAAGGGAGCAGGTTTATGGGTTGGTTTGATGAGCAGATCCGGCAACGGATGGAGAACGATCAGAACGTGCTGGAGGATTCCTTTTTCCAGATGGCCAGCGTGGTCATGGACAAATGGAACTCCAGCCATCTGGCGGATGAACGGCTGATAGCCAAGGAGTCGCTGGATGAAATTCTGAAATATTACGGAGAAAAGCCGGGGGAATATCCGGACGAGATCAAGGATGTCCGGGATCAGATGGAATATGTTCTGCGCCCGACCGGGCTGATGATCCGGGATGTGAATCTGGAAGACAACTGGCAGAACGATGCTTATGGCCCGATGCTCGGATATCTGAAGGAGAGCGGGATCACCGTGGCGCTCCTGCCGGGAGCCGTTCAGGGATACTGGTTCCGGGATCCCGAAACCGGGAAGAAGACGCGGATCACGCGGAAAAACGCGAAGCTGTTTGCCCGGGAGGCCATCTGCTTCTACCGGCCGCTGCCGATGAAGAAGCTGGGTATTCCGGACCTGATCAAATATATGCTCCGATGCATCTCCCGCAGCGATGTGATCCTGATCGCGCTGGCCACGCTGGCGGTGACGCTGGTGGGCTTCGTGGAGCCGAAGGTTTACAGCATTCTGACCGGCCCGGTCCTGTCGGAGAAGCGGGTTTCCCTGGCGCTGGGCGTGTCGGTATTCCTGGTCTGCGCCGCATTCGCTTCCCAGCTGATCGGCATGGTGCGGAACCTGCTGATGGAGCGGATCAATACGAAAACATCCCAGGCGGTGGAAGCATCGGTCATGATGCGGATTCTGTCCCTGCCGGTCAGCTTCTTCCGGGGGTATTCCTCCGGTGAGCTGTCGAACCGGGCGTCCTCCGTCAGCTCCCTGTGCAACATGATCATCAGCAACATCCTTTCCGTCGGCCTGACGTCGCTGATGTCCCTTTTGTATATCACGCAGATCTTTGCCTTCGCTCCGGCGCTGGTGGTGCCGTCCGTGCTGATCATTCTGGCGACGGTCGGCCTGAGCATCGCTTCCAGCCTGATGCAGATCAATATCGCCCGGAACCAGATGAAGCTGGAGGCGGAGGAAAGCGGCATGAGCTATGCCATGCTTTCCGGCGTTCAGAAGATCAAGCTTTCCGGGGCGGAAAAGAGAGCGTTCTCCCGCTGGGGAAAACTGTTTGCCAAATCGGCACGGCTGAATTACAATCCGCCGTACTTCCTGAAGATCAACGGCGTTCTCGTGACCGCCATCTCGCTGATCGGCACGGTGGTGCTGTACTTCCTGGCCCTGGAATCCGGCGTCAGCGCGAATGAGTATTACGCCTTCAACGCGGCATACGCCCGGGTGTCAGCGGCGTTCAATGCCCTGGCGGGAATCGCGATCTCGATTGCCGGGATCACGCCGATTCTGGAGATGGCGGAGCCGATCCTGAAGGCGGAGCCGGAAGTGACGGCGGAGCGGGAACCGGTGACCCGGGTATCGGGCAGCATCGAGGTCAGCCATGTCTCCTTCCGCTATGAACCGAACACGCCCTTTGTGCTGGAGGATCTTTCGCTGAAGGTCCGGCCGGGGGAATACGTCGCCATCGTCGGGCGGACAGGCTGCGGAAAGTCTACGCTGGTGCGCCTGCTGCTGGGCTTTGAAAAGCCGGAAACCGGCGCGGTCTTCTATGACCAGCACGATCTGGCGTCGATTGATCCGCGGTCGCTGCGCAAGCAGATCGGCGTTGTGATTCAGAACGGACAGCTCTTCCAGGGTGACATCTATTCCAACATCGTGATTTCCGCGCCGCAGCTGACCCTGGAGGAAGCCTGGGAAGCGGCGGAGATCGCCGGCATCGCCCAGGATATCCGGGAGATGCCGATGGGTATGCAGACGATGATTTCCGAAGGCCAGGGCGGCGTATCCGGCGGCCAGAAGCAGCGGCTGATGATCGCCCGGGCGGTGGCGCCCAAGCCCAGCATCCTGATCTTTGACGAGGCGACCAGCGCGCTGGACAACAAGACCCAGAAGCAGGTGTCCGATG